>JAFDAT010000422.1 GCA_019313725.1 Deltaproteobacteria bacterium | reverse complement strand
CCCGATTCAAAGACTTCTGATCGACAAGCAGACTAGTAGCGGACAGATGATTGGCCGTTAATGATATGCATCAAGATGGGATATGAAGCTATGATTGGAAACCTTAAAATATCCAATATAGGAATACTTGTTATATTTTTTCTAATGAGCGTGACGCCCAATTGGTTATGGGCTGAAACGGTTAACTACGATCTGACCGTTTCCCAGGAGAAGATAACGATTGCCGGTGCAACCGCTGAAGGCATGACCATCAACGACGGCATTCCCGGTCCCACGTTACGTTTCAAAGAAGGGGATACGGCCCGCATCCATGTTCACAACCGTATGCCAGTACCAACATCGATTCATTGGCATGGCGTGTTGGTACCCCCAAACATGGATGGTGTGCCGAACATCAGTTTTCCACCGATTCAACCGGACACAACCTTTACCTACGAATTTCCAATTCGTCAGAGCGGCACCTATTGGTACCATTCCCATTCGAACCTACAGGAGCAAAGCGGATTATACGGTTCGATTGTTATTGAGCCGCAGCACCAACATCGACGTGTGGCCGGTGATCACGTGATACTGCTGTCTGATTGGACTGTGGAAAACCCGCACAGCGTTCTGCGTTCGCTAAAACGGGGAAGCGAGTGGTATGCAATAGAAAAGGGGAGCGCTCAAAGCATCATCGGAGCGGCACGAACCGGCTTGTTGGGCAATTATTTTACCCGTGAGCTACAGCGTATGCCGCCCATGGACATAGCGGATGTTGCTTACGACTATTTTTTGGCCAATGGTCAACCAGAAACCAGTATCAACACCTCAGGAGGAGATACGGTTCGTCTGAGAATTATAAACGGATCAGCTACGACTTATTTTCATCTCGAATATTCAGGTGGCCCCATGACGATTATTTCTGCCGATGGGTTGGACGTCCAACCGGTGGAACAGCGGCGCTTTTTAATCGGTGTGGCAGAGACCTACGATGTGCTCATCAAAACACCCCCCAGCGGCGCATATGAATTGAGAGCCACAGCCCATGATGCTTCCGGATATGCTTCTGTATGGCTTGGAAAGGGGCAGCGTATTGCAGCGCCCAATGTCCCTAAACCAAACTTATACGAAAGTATGAATCACGGGGGACATGCTTCTATCTGGGCCCTGACACCTGGCGGCGTGATGGGAATGCCAGATAAAAGGGTCGAATCCGGTGATTTTGATAAACCCGGAATGATGGGCATGCAAGGCATGTCCATGGACCAGGGGCAGGAGATGGGTCACGGCGAACATACAGCCTCTGATAGCCCGGACATGCACTCTGACCAGGAACCAGCCCATGAAAACCACGAGATGCCGGGCACGGCGATGACCGAGGCGCATGAAATGGATTCCATGAAAAAAACCGACCATACGACGCATGCTATGCCCAAGGCGAAGCATGACGATCGTAAGGGGAAAAAATATGCAAGAGATTTTCGTCCTTTAGCATCGGATGTGTCAACCAGGAAAGACCTGGCCTTAGAAGGTATGAGTCCGAGCCGTCCCTGGCCGCCTTATGCGAAACTGCGTTCGATTCAGCCAACGGCTTTTGACCCCGGCAAGCAGATCAGGGAAATTCGGCTCACACTGGATGGTGACATGGAGCGTTATGTGTGGCTTCTGAACAACAAGGCACTTTCAGAAAGCGATGTCATCCGAATCCGCGAAGGTGAAGTTGTCCGCTTTATTATGATCAACCGCACAATGATGCACCATCCCATGCACCTGCATGGCCATTTTTTCAGAGTGCTCAATGGACAGGGGGATTACGCCCCTCTCAAACACACAGTTGACGTCGCACCGATGTCTACAACGGTGATCGAGTTTTACGGCAACGAATTCGGCGATTGGTTTTTTCACTGTCACTTGCTTTATCACATGAAAAGCGGCATGGCCCGAGTCATTCATTACGATGGTTATCAATCCGATCAAGACGTAGCTGGTCTACGGCCAAATCTTTTTAAAGAGTCCTGGTATGCATGGGCAGAGGCCGATGTACTCAGCAACATGACCGAGGGTTTTCTCTCCTTATCGGACACGCGTAATATCTTTCAAGGTTCATGGGAAGTCGGATGGCAGCACGTTGATGAAACCGAATGGGAAGGACTCCTTTCCTACGATCGATATTTGAATCGGTTCAGCAGCATTATGGTCGGTGCCGATTTTATGGGGTCAGGGAATGCAACAGAGGACAGTCGCGGTGTGCTCGGTTTTCGCTACTTACTGCCGCTATATTTTGAGTCCATGCTCTGGGTTGATTCCGATGGTGGGGCAAGAGTGAACCTCGAGAAAGAATTTACCTTGACCCCTCGACTCGGCTTGATTGGCGAGGTCCGGTACGACACTTATGATCTTTGGGAGGGCAAGGCTGGATTATCTTATACGCTTATAAAAAATTTTTCTTTGCTTGGTCAATGGCATTCAGAATACGGCTGGGGTGGCGGTTTGCAGGTGCTCTTTTAATGGATGTCCGGCCACTGTGAAACTGTATCGGTCGAACACCTGCTTGGATTA
The DNA here is from genome assembly GCA_019313725.1 of Deltaproteobacteria bacterium. Classification (GTDB taxonomy): domain Bacteria; phylum Desulfobacterota; class Desulfobacteria; order Desulfobacterales; family B30-G6; genus JAJDNW01. Next base: position 542 of record JAFDAT010000422.1, on the reverse strand, counting down.
ATCTATTCAATATTCATTTTCATCTCCTGTAACTGGCGCGTTGGCCGAATGGGCGCTATCTACCGGCTTAATCCACATCTCCCAAAGAGATGGATATGGGTCCACTTGAGGATCCAAACAAATTGATCGCTCATGTAAAACGGCTTGTCCTCTGGGTCGGAGACGGTCGATGACAACTCTGAAAACAGATCTCCCCGGCCGGACGCGGAATTCAACACAGAAGAACCGGTGGCCTCGTTTTCGTGAAGAACAGCCGAATTGGTGGTTTCGCTATTTTTACTGTCTGAATAGAATGTCGGTATAATGTCATGAATCAGGATCTGTCCTGTTGCACCCAGCATACCGAAAGCCAAAAAAAGTATTAGGCTGGTTGCCAGTGCCTTGGCAGGGACGGACATGACGCCAAAGGTTATCCTGTGATTGTTTTTCTGTCCCTTCAGTAAAAGTTCCATGTCAGACCTCTTTACTTTCCTGTAAAATTCGAACCGATATATTTACATTCTTGATTGAAGAAGAAATAAACCCTGCTAGGGCCATCCTTG
>JAFDAT010000421.1 GCA_019313725.1 Deltaproteobacteria bacterium | reverse complement strand
TGTCGTCATGATATTATCGTTAATACTCAATTTATAGATATATTCTTGGGGAACCTTGTCAGTGGATGTGTATATTGCTTTGCTGATCATATCCGGTTTTTTGCTTCTGGTAACGCTGGTCCTGTTACACCGCTCGCATAAAAAGAGAGATCGTGAAAACAAATGGGAATTGAACCGCGATAGCGCACGCCGGCAAATTGCCCTTCTACGCAGTCAATATCCCTTGCCATCAGATCAGCGGGCCTGCAATCTGATTGAAAAAGAACTGAAGGCTGTCAGCCGCAAGTTTTCCATGAACACCTCGATTTCCCCCAAAAAAGTGTACGAAATGGCGACCGGCCTCACCCAGAAAATAGCCGCCATCTACCACCCGGACACCGAAAACCCGGCCCTTAAGGCCTCTCTATCCGATCTTTTGCAGCTGAACGAACGAATCGTTACGCGCCTCAACCTCAAAATCCAGGAGTTCCCCCTCAATGCGGTCAAGGACATCAGCATCCATAAAATTATGGCGGGCAAAGGCTATTATGAATCAAAGATTAAAAATAAACTTGAATGGTTAAAAAAATACAAAACCTTCTACAATCTGGGCAGTCATGCCTGGCTGAGCTACAACGTCTTGAACCCCTGGTACTGGGGGCGGAAAATCGCTTACACTTCGGCCCGCGAAATCACCTTCCGTTATCTATTGACGTGGATTATCACCATCGTAGGGGAAGAGGCCATGGCGGTATACAGCCGGCGGGACATCAACACCCTTGCAACCGCCTTCGAAAGGGATTTGGCCTTTGCCATGGCCGACATGGCCTGTATGAACAGGGATATTTCCGGCAAAGCCTATGCGGTGGTACTGGACCACGTGCTCAACAAAGCCCGTCTCAATGACACGGTACGGGTAAGCATTCTCCGCGCCCTTAAGACCGGGAGATCGGTCAAAGAATTCGCCGCTCCTGAAGCCTGCACAAAGAACCAGGCCCGGAGGATGCTTACCTGTGTCAAACGGGTGGCTGAGGCCGACGGGGAGCCCGGCCCGGAGATGCACAAAAGGCTTGCAGCACTGGAAAGTGCCCTGGCAACCGTTTCAAACCCGACCGGAAGCCGGATATTGACCCTTCCATCGCAAAAGATCTCGAAAAGTATATGCGGCCATGATTGATCTGATACTCAGCATCTTCTGCTCCACATCTGTTTTGATGACATTCAAGCTACTGGAAAAGCATAAAATCAAGCTTTTTCACGTGATTATAATCAACTATGTCATTGCTTCGTTTTGGGGCGTGGTTTCAAACGGGCAGTCCGGCTTTTTCAGGGAATCCGGTATCTGGCAGGCGCCCTGGTTTCCACTGTCCATCGTTATCGGTATCTGTCTCATCAGCATATTTTTCGTTATGGGTATCTCCACTCAAAAAGCGGGCATGGTTGCAACCACCATTTCAACCCGGATGTCCGTGGTGATACCCATCTTTTTTTCTATCCTTTTTTATCACGAAGCGCTGAATTCGCTGAAAGTGTCCAGCGTGGTGCTCGCACTGACAGCACTGGTGTGCAGCATTATAAAAAAACCGGACAGCGGCCTGCAAAATCGGTATGCATTCCTTCCGGCCATACTGTTTTTCGGCATGGGATGGTTGCATGTGGTCATCAAATTCGCCCAACAGGAGTATATACCCTACAACCAATCTGCGGCATTTACCGGAACATGCTTCTTTTTCGCCTTTGTGTCAGGGGTTGTGATCAGCCTGGCCCGGCGGGTTCCATTCCGAACATTTTTTCAAAAGGAGGTAATGTGGGCGGGTATCCTGCTGGGGTCGTTCAACTTTGGCACGGTATTTTTCCTGGTCAACGCGCTAAACCACGATATTTTGGACAGCTCTGTAGTTTTTGGAATAAACGCCACCGGCATTGTCGCCAGTTCGGTATTGGCAGCTTCCGTCATTTTCAAAGAACGGCTGCTGACGGTGAACTGGATCGGAGTGGCCTTTTCCATTGTTTCAATTATACTATTAACCAATACCTAACGGAGGATCAAACATGGAAGCAAAAGTAAAGGTCGATGCGGGGATCTGTGGGTTTAAAACCATCATCAAGGCTACCTCGGAAGACAACATGAACGTCAATCTAAAGGTGGTCAGCCCTTGTGAGATCATTAAAGATCTGGCTTCACAATACGAAGCGCTAACCCCTATCAATGCCTATCAGGAACTCAGCCCGAAAGAGGAGAGCAGTATCCTGAAAATTTCTCGGGTTGTTCTTGTCGCAAATGGTGCCTGTGAGGCCTGTGTCGTTCCTGCGGCAGTATGCAAAGCTATCTATATTGCTTCGGGGCTGGCATTACCCAAAGATGTCGTGCTTGATATTAATGAGGGCAGTTAGCGCTCTTTCTTCTCATTTATTAAACCGTGTAATGGGTCGGGGCATTGAGCGAAGAAAAATAGTTATAAACGATTCGGCAGGGCAAAAACAAAAAATAGATGGCATCAATTTAGCGTTGTGAATGCTCTGCACGGATGTCCCCCCATGATTAATTATGCAAAGAGGTCAAAGATGGTTTTCAATAGCGAAAATGTTCTTTTTAAAGCAGCCACTCCCAAACAAAACAAGGTCGCCGCTACTTTGATTTATGATACTGATCCTCACCTGTTTGCTTATTGGTTTAGAAATGACTATGAAACTGCGCTGAAATTTTTCGAAGCAGAGTGGAAACAAGAGCGTAGCCTATTCAGTTCCTCGTTGTGCAGGATTGCGGTTATCGGGGACACGCTTATAGGAATCGAACTCGGTTACGACCTCAAAACCCAAACCGATTTACAACCCGATACAGGCATCACAGGCGCAAGGGGAATAAATCCTGAAGTGCTGGCATGCCTTATAGCGGCTGTGAACTATTTACCTTATTTGATACCACCAATACCGGAAGATGCATATTATATTGCTCACCTCTCGTTATCACGAATGAAGTGTGAATCATTACGAAAAATAAATTAGGAATGTGTTCCAGTTGGTCATCTGGTACAGTTTCTCGAATTCACCGAGAACTACTGAGCAAGCGACAACCGTGCAGTGAACCTCTACCGCAGTATGGGAATGGAGATCATTTCGGAAACTCGGGTTATTCAATTTGAAACGAATGGGGTTTCCAGTCACTATCGAATGGTCAAGCAACTTGAATAGGTAGTCGCTGGGTAGAACGAATATTTATCCCAAAAACATAATTTGGTTGGCTGCCTATGTGGGTCTCAGATACACATTTAGTTCAGCTTTAAGGACGATTTTTCACACTGTGGACGCAAATAGGTGTTTAAAACGCTGGTAATTGACCGAAACGAACTCTTTTGATCCGATAATTCCGGAATCCGTGAAGTAGCGCGTACGGTAGCGCAACCGGCTGGCCTGGGTGATTTGAAAGTCCTTTCGTTTTTCTCGGTACAGCACGCGGGGATTGATAACTTTAACCTTTCCTTTATCGGGACGATCGATGGAACCGGCTTGGTACATGTATTTGCGGTAGCGGCGCACCCGCTCCCTATCCTCCTCCTCTCTTTATGATCTATGAATCAGTCCAGCGATTGCGGTCTTTGAAAAACTTCAAAAGAAATCTCCGCTGATGGCATCGGTGGGCCTAATGCCATACTTGCCCTACAATGAAATGTCTATTTGTTCGTGTAATTGTCGATAATTCCCTTAAAATAGTTGTTTTCGGTCTCGAAACTGGCCGGCAAAGACCATATTGTGGATATCTTTTCACGCTTTTATTCATTTAAAGGTCATTCAATAGAGACACGCCTTTTACCAGTGTCTGTAGGGGAACAGCTTCCACTTGACTTGCCAATGGGAATCGTTGAGTTCCCGGATAAATTACAAACACATGTTTTAAATTCAAATCATCAAGAGCGATCCGGATGGAAGGCGTTAAGCGTGGTGTGTCGGTACGCTTGCACTCTACACCGTACAACGCGTCACCTTGGCGAAAAATCAAATCGATTTTTGCTCCTTGGTGGGTAGCCCAAAAGAAAACCTCATCATGAGGCTCTGTTTTTAGCAATTGTTCGATGACAAACCCTTCCCATGACGCACCCATCTTGGGATGGGAGAACAGATTCTTCATAGAATTGATGCCTATCAATTGGTGCAGCAGTCCGCTGTCGCGCACATAGATCTTGGGCGATTTCACCTGGCGCTTTTTCATGTTTGCATGGAAAGGCTGCAATTGACGAATCATAAAGGCATCCGTGAGCAAATCCAAATAGCGTCGTGTAGTCGATTCACTAACGCCAAGGGCACGAGCTGGTTCGGCCGCGTTCCAAACCTGCCCATGGTAATGCGCCACCATAGTCCAAAAACGCTGAAGAGCGGTTGCCGTGACACGTACGCCCCACTGGGGAAAGTCACGCTCAAGA
>JAFDAT010000001.1 GCA_019313725.1 Deltaproteobacteria bacterium | reverse complement strand
CATGGAGACGCTCACCAGTCTTACAAAATTGCTGATACCATGATTTGTGGCTGTAAGGTCAAGAAAATCTTACACCCATGGATTGTCCATTCCTATTGCGCTGTAATCTATATCGAATCTATTGCCGGTTTCAGCATCATAGCCTGAAATACCACCGGTAAGGCGAAGGTAATTAAACCGCAGCCCTGCACCAATGTCCCACAACTCTTCCTTTTCTTCTGCAAAAGCATTAACGGTAATAGCGAAACTGATCGACAGAAAAATTACGATCCAAATTTTCATCATTTTATCTTTTAAGAAAAATGTGATATAATCGAGCATCGTAAGTTTTTCAGGTACCTGACATCTACATAATCATAGTCATCTGCGTTTTCTATAATCCAAGATCTTGGTTAATTAATATAACTTTTATTCTGCCCTTGGGATAAGATTTTTCGTGAATTGTCCATATATTACAGATCCTATCAGGGCTTTTACAGTCCATGCAATAAGAAGTCTTTACGCATGGTGTTTTTATTGAGTGCCGAAGTGCATTTTGGGGGGCAGCGATATTTTTTATCCGTTTCATTGCCTCATCAAGATTTTGGACGATCTTATTGCGACCAACCATTATGACAACATATTTAGGACCGAAAGTAATTCCGCCAACACGGTTTCCTATCATGTCTAAATTCACTAACATACCAGAGTCTACGACTGCATTCGTACCTGTAAAAAACAGATCAGTAAGAATCGCCTTTCTTCGACGCTCCATTCTTTTTTCACGGGAAATATTTTCAGCAAAGGTTTCAATTAATTTTATCCCAGATTTGCTTCTAAAGTATTCCAGTATTTCTGTAGAATAGAGGGTCAAAGAATCTCCCCATGATACACTTTTTATATCGATTAGGGGTAGAATTTTATCTACTACGATTGTTTTTGCATCAGACGGGGTTTCCGCTATATAGGCATCAAAATTGTTCTTCTCCAAAGAAATTTTGCAATTTGACAATCTTTTTTGCCAGTATCTATTAATTTGCATAGTCAAATAAATCCTTAACATGTATTATCTCATTTCACAAAAAATGAGATATATTGAGAGTATCTTACCAACTGGAAATACAGATAATATTGTCGATACCATTTGGACGTCCCCACGGTACCACGGAAGTCTCTATTAATGCAAGATATGGTCGGTGGTGATAATAATCGCACACCGGTAGTTTTTCAGAGGGCAGATATCTACCGTTTTGTAGGAGGTATATCAGGTTTCTAACGCCTCAAAAAGACTGAGATATATGCCAGATGTACGAAACCGCTTACGCGGTAGCTTATTCGAGGCATTGCAGTGGCTTTGACAAAGCTTTCAGCCTTTTGTTTGGCGGGACTATGGATAGAACGCTTATTAGGTATCAACAGTGCCGATTGTTGGAAGAATACAGCAGGGGAAACTATTAACTATCATAATTTTGTTTTCTCAGCCGCACTTCCCCAAAAACTAGATTCAGCAAAGCTGTCATGCCAATAAATTGGAGCAATAGCTATGGCTGTATCCGTAGATGCTGCAAGCACCAGCAATTCGATATCAAACGAGAATGTCCTTACTTTTGTTTTCAAAAGTATTTGTCTTAAAAGTTTTGCATTAAAAGCCTTGAGACCACATTGAGTATCTGTGATTTTCCCTGTTTGCGGAAACAGCCTTGAAAACACAAACCCCCGCAGACCGATCATTCGACGATGGAACTCAGTCAACCCTTGAACTTCCCCGTTCTTCCCCGATGGGCCACGATAAATACTCCCCTCGTCATAACGTGACGCAATAGTGAGCATGGTTTTATCGTCTTGTTTTCCTAATAAAAGTCCGATTTCATTAACAGGTGCTGCCATATCAGCATCAGTAAAGACAACTATATGCGGCTTATCACTTTCTGAATAATTTTCCAATGCTTGCCACATACCATATTGAATAGATCCTCCTTTTCGACTGCCGCTTGTGGATTTTAATCCTTTAATAACTTCTGACTGTCTTTTGATACCATCGTCAAGATAAAGTACTTTAACATTTTTGTACCCTTCTTTTTCAATAATTTCCTGTGCTTTTTCTCCACTCTGTTTTGGACAGCCATCATCAACAAGAATCATGTTGAAATTAAGAGGTGAATCTTTCAATAGCCACTCCATTTGTTTCATTTTGCGTCGAACAAAATCTTCACCATTGGGGTTATCATTGCTTTTTGGACGAATACGATTGTGTTCATTATACATGGCAAGTACCAGTGATACATGGAGAGGATAATCTGTTTGCTTCACGTACATTTTTGAAAGAGCCTGCTTTGAAACCAGAAGAATTGCATTTTTATACTTCTCTGGACTGGAAGTTATCCATCTGTCAAGATTTTGAAGAGCAGAAGTCTCTGAGTATTTGTCCAATAAGTAAGTGGCTGCTTGAAAAAATAGATTATCCTGACTGCTGTCGGTCAGGTCTATTTTATCTGGGAGATATTTAGAAAGCATAGCTATAGTAGGCCCCCATGAAGGGTCAACATCTGCTTCTGGATAGGATGTTGTCTTATCTTGCAAAATAATCCCACTCAGTAAGAATGGTAGGTTATTCGCTATCTTTTGAAAATCTTCAAGCTTCAATTCTAAAATAAAGTCTGCAAGTTCCAAAATAGATAAATCATCATATTTTTCTGGTATCAGGTCCTGATATATATCAACCATAGTGGCAAATTGCTGAATCATTTTATAGTAATTTCTTATGCTTTCCACACTTCCGTCTAGTGTGTTTGGTTGTGGAAAGTTTATTGCTTTTTTAAATAAACTAACAAGTTGTTTTGCAGATACATCCATCAATATTTTCCTTCAAAATTAGGGCATCAAGTATATTGAATGCTATTAATTCAACTGGGGCTTCCATAACCCTGATATCTACCGATTTGTAGGAGTCTTCAAAGGTCGGAACATAGAACTTACAGTTTTTCAGCCTCAACAATACAGTAAAATGGTTCGATATCTAGTTTTTCACCGAATTGAGTATATTTTGTTATTTTTAATCCACATCCTTTAAAAAATAATTCAACTGCTGCTTTAGGATCATTTGACATATCTATTCCAAATGTCGAAGGCTCTCCCATTTTTTCTATTATCCTCATATATCTTTTAGCTGTTTTTGAAATTGCTGCTTTAGGATCATTTGACATATCTATTCCAAATGTCGAAGGCTCTCCCATTTTTTCTATTATCCTCATATATCTTTTAGCTGTTTTTGAAATTTCACCTAACATGAATGCTAATGCATCATCCACCTATATTAAAGCGCTTTAATTGCCGAGAAGGAGACACCAAGTTTCTTGCTTTTTCTCATTTCCTTGTAAATTGCATCTATTAGTCCAATAATAGCAAAAGGAATGAAGATTATTTGAATCGGTATATAAAGGATGATTTGAAAAAGCTTAATTAAGAAACGTAATATTCCGGGAAGCTGTTTTTTGGGGTTTTTATCTGTCATAAGATCCTCCTACATTCTGACTATTCAAAGCTTTTTCGTGCCATGGATGGCAAGAAAACCGTCATAGACAAAATTTAGCAAAGCTATTGCGCCTAACATATGTATTAAATCGATTCTTGTTAATACTCAAGTCGGGGTCGAACTAAGTAAAAATATGCCTTTGGAACCGAGAAATGCTCAAAATCTATGAGGGACATAATTATATCCTGGCGGGTATAGCAAAAGTACTGATACATGGAGACGCTCACCAGTCTTACAAAATTGCAGATACCATGATTTGTGGCTGTAAGGTCAAGAAAATCTTACACCCATGGATTGTCAATTTATATTGGCCTTTTGGCATTTGAAAATATTAAAACCTACTAGCTGCAGCCATGCAGATAGTAGGCTTTTAGCGACGAAGTCGCATTGCATAAATTCACTGTAAGTGAATTTATTTCCAGTGCTGCTGCATCGTATCAATTTCTTTAACGATATCATCCGGCAAGGCCGCCGGTTCGTGAGCCATGGCCTTTACCGTCATTTGCCGCAGCCGGTCTTCAAAGCTTTTGGAACCGTCGGCTTCCCATTCCTGGCGGATCGTGCGTTCAAACAGCTCGGAATAACGCACCTTGTTAAAATTCGCCAAGGTATGCTCATCCTGCAGATAGTGTCCACCCGGCCCGACACGCTCGATGACATCTATAGCCAGTGTCTCTGCGCTAACCGGTATACCGTTCATATATTGTTTTACGTTGTGCAAAATTTCGTTGACCAGCACCATGAAGGCCGGCGACACTAAAGAGCCGTGATCCATCCAGCTGCTGCAGTCATGTATCAGACCGGTTCCAACGGCGGCGGAGCTAAAACATTGAAAGGTCGCTTCGACGGCGGCCTGAGGGTCACAGAATTTGGCATCCGTACAACCGCCGGTGCCGAAAAAAGGCAGATTGTAATGTTCCGCCATCTGGGCCATGGCAGCGACCATCAGACTCATTTCAGACGCCCCGTATGAAAAAACGGATGTTTTCATGTCCATTATGGTGGTGAAGGCCCCGTAGATAAAAGCAGCACCCGGCCGGGCAGCCTGAGCCAGTACCAGTCCGCTTAAAGATTCCGCACTGCCCTGCACGATGGTTCCGGCAAGCGTTGCCGGAGCCGAGCCACAGGCCTGGGGCGCGGGAAAATTTATCAGGGGAATACCATGTTCGACCGAAAAGAGCATCTTGTCCACGGCCGGGTCATAATATTCCAGAGGTGAAATCGGTTCGGAGTACTGGACGATGGTCGGTGCCTTTTCAAAGTTCTCCTTGCCGCCGCAGATCAACAGAGCCATTTCGTAGATATCACGCTCGCTATTGGTATCTTTGCAGCAAAAAACCAGCGGTTTTTCGCAGTAGGTCAGGGCCTGACGAACAATCACCCGATCGGCGATGTCAGGCGGTTGATCGTCGGCCATGCCGATGATCATGGACCAGTCGAAGTTGGGCATGGCATCGGCGATGGTCGCGCTGACCCGGCAGTGTTCGCTGGTAAAGCGTTTGCGTTCATCGGTCATCGGGTCCAGATAGTCAATACAATCCAGGCTGGGCCCAAACCAGGTTTTACCCGCCTCTATAAACACCGACCGCTCACCATTCCGTTTTCCCAGCACCACCCGGGAAGGGGCCTTGCGGATGGCATCTTCAACCATCCATGAAGGAATACGGACCCTGTCTCCATCCACATTGGCACCGGCACTCTCCAACAGTTCCACAGCCCGTGGATGCGTCATCTTAACGCCGATCCGTTCGAGGACCTCCAGGCTTGCTGTATGGATCTGTTTGATCTGTTCCGCATTAATTACATTCAGCCGGGGCTTGAAATTTATTTCGGGCAGCTGGATATCCATGGTGTTGTCCTCCCTTATTGGGGCATGTCAATGAAAAAAAACAACTACAAAGACGTTAAGAAAAAATCTTCGTGTCCTTTGTGTGTTTTTGGTCTAAGTATCAGTCAAGGGGCAATCGACGCATACGCCCGGGATGATTGGGATCATAAAAGTGATTAATGGGTCCGTCGTTGACAAAACGTTCATGACAGCGTTTTAAGGCCTTGGGGGCCAGGGTGACACCCAAACCTGGTCCTTCAGGCACCGGAACATGGTTATTGACCGGTTTGAACGGACCCTCCTCGATGACATCATCGACCTGCCAGCGCAAGAGGGCCTGGCTGGGCTCGTGCATCCATTCGGTGGTGGCAACCATGTGCAGATAGGCAGCCGTACAGATCCCGGCATCTCCACTGTAACACCAGAATCCGACACCCATGGTTTCGCATGCGCCGATAAATCGTATTGTTCGGCGGATTCCCCCGAGCACCGCAAAGTTGGTAACAATGCTGTCGGGCGTTCCCAGGGCAACCGCCCTGCGCAGATCAGGAATGTGTGTTGAAAAGGGGATAGCCGAATGCCGGCGAAGTTGGGCCATTTCCTCAAAAGTAGCGACCGGGTCTTCATAGTTGCGGATATTATAGGGTTCAATTTCCCGAAGAATCTGCCGCGCGGTGGATAGAGACCAGGACATATTGGCATCCAGGCGGATCATCGCCTTATCGCCGAGCCTTTCGCGCAGCAGTTTGACCGTGGCCGTTTCCAGGAAGGGATCACCGAGGCTCAACTTGCCTTCAAACATGGTGGAGCCGTGTTGCTCCTGCATGTTTTGGCAGTAATCGGCCACAGCTTCAGCGGTCATTTCACCCCCGCACCCGTCTTTTTCGAGCCTGTAGCAAAAATATTCCGTAAACGGAATATCCTTGCGCACGGCTCCCCCGAGCAATGCATACAAGGGCTTGTTCCAGGCCTTGCCACGAATATCCCAAAGCGCTATTTCAATACCACCAAACGCTTTGACGACAGAGGCATCGTCGGTGTTCTGGACTACGCACCATTCTGGCACACATTTTCTTTCACAACCGACGATATCAAAGGGGTCACATCCGATCAACAGGGGGCCCATATGGCGGTTGATCACCTCGGCGCAGTCCCAGGACGGGGACTCCCCCAGCCCCACAAGACCTTCATCCGTTTCGACTTCAATAATTGTCTTGGAGGTGCCCGGATAGATTCCCACCGACCAGTAAAAAGGTGCCTCCAAAGGAATGTTGACCGGTGTTGCCCGCACAGCCGTAATTTTCATCCGACCACTCCCTCCATAATAAAAAAGGCCGGGCCTGTGGCCCGGCCTTTTTTATTATTTCCAGTGCTTCTGCATGGTATCCAGCTCTTTTACCACATCATCCGGCAATGGTGCCGGTGTGTGGGCCATGGCTTTTTCGGTGTGCTCCCTTAACCGGTCTTCAAAAGTTTGAGAGCCGGCATCTTCCCATTCCTGCCGGATCTGGCGCTCAAACAGGGTGGAGTAGCGAACATTGCGGAAATTGTCCAGGGTGTGCTGCTCCATCAGGTAATTGCCTCCCGGCCCGACGGAATCGATGATATCCAGAGCCATGCTGTCGTCGGTTACCGGCATGCCATTCATAAACTGCTTGACGTTTCCGAGAATTTCATTGACCAGCACCATAAAACCCGGCGAAACCACCGAGCCGTGATCGATCCAGCTGCTGCAGTCGTGAACCAGACCTGATCCGACGGTGGCGGCGGTCATGATCTGCTGGGTGGCCTCGGCAGCTGCCTGGGCATCTGGAAACTTGGCATCCGTAGCACCGGCAGTACCATAGAATGGTATGTTCCAATGCTGGGCCAATTGGGCCAGGGCCCCGACCATGATGCTCATTTCGCTGGCGCCGTAGGAAAACACGGTGGTTTTCATGTCCATGACGGTCACAAAAGCACCGAAAACAAAGGGTGCTCCAGGCTTGATGGCCTGGGCCAGGACGGCACCGCTGATGGATTCGGCCGCCCCCTGAATGATGGCGCCTGCCAGGGTGGCTGGTGCCGTGCCGCTGGACTGAACACACGGAAAATTGATCAGGGGGATGTCGTTTTCCACGGAATAGATCATCTTGTCCACAGCCGGATCGTAGTAGAGGAGCGGAGAAATAGGTTCAGAATAGTGGGCCACGATGGGGGCCTGGTCAAACTTTTCCTTGCCGCCGCAGATGGTAAGCGCCATTTCATAGATGTCGCGCATGCTGTTGGTGTCCTTGCAGCAGACGACCAGCGGCTTTTCACAATAGGTCATGGTCTGACGGGCAACGACCCGGTCGGCAATGTCGGCAGGTTGGTCATCAGCCATGCCGATGGTCATTACCCAGTCAAAATTGTCGCAGTAATCGGCCACTGTGGCCGAAATACGGCAATGGTCGCTGGTAAAGCGCATGCGTTCGTTGGTTACGGGATCCAGGTAATCGATGCAGTCAAGACTAGGGCCGAACCAGCTCTTGTCGCCTTCCAGAACCACGGCACGTTCGCCTTTACGGTTTCCCAGAACCAGGCGCGAAGGCGTCTTGCGGATAGCCTCTTCCACCATCCATCCCGGTATCCGAATCCGATCACCCTCCACTTTTGCACCGGCCCCGCTGAGGATATCCCGTGCCTTGGGATGGGTGAGTTTAACGCCGGTGCGTTCGAGCACTTCAAAAACGGCCATTTCGATCTTTTTGAGTTGATCATCGCTGAGTATCCGGAGTTTCGGCTTGAAGTAAAGTTCATCGGTGGTAATACCCATATTGTACTCCTTTGGCTGAATCATTGATAATAGATCCCGATGTCCCGGGAATATTTTTTTAAATTGTCCGTTATGCTTGCGGGTATCAAGAATCCTTGATGCCGCTTAAAAAGTAACGCAGGAACCGGTTTTTTGGTTTTGCAAGATAGGTGTTGAAAAACTCAGCAAAACCACCTGGATAGTAAATCATGACCAACATCAGCATGAGACCGTAGATGATCAGGTTGAGTCCTGGTAGTTCAGACAGAGAAGAACGTATGAGCTCCATTGTAATAATGAACGGAAAGGCAATAAAAGCACCTCCCCAGAGGCTCCCCCGTCCACCGATATAGGCCACGGCCAGAACTTCTACCGTTTTGGTAGTGTGCAGCAGTTCAGGGGTCAAAACCCCGTAGTAGTGGGCATAGAATCCTCCCAGCAACCCCGCGATGGTGCAGGAGAGTGTAAAGTTGACAATTCTGTAGAAAACAGGATTGATTCCCGATGTTCTGGCGGCCTCCATGTTCTGCCCGATAGCCTTGAAAGCCAGACCCATGTTGGATCTTGTCACCCACTTGGTAGAGATATAGATGACAATTAACAGGGACAAAATCAGGTAGTAGTACGGGAGATTGGATGACGTTTCGAATAACTGGGGGCACCGCAGTCCCAGTGGGCCGCGTGTGAGCCACACCATTTTTGTGATCAACCCCATCATGGCCAGGCCCAGAAACCACGTCATACAGGCGGCGAATATCCCTCTGAGGCGCAGGGTCAGCAATCCGGTCAGCAATCCAAGGACGCCTGAAAAGAGGGCACCGATAATCATGCCGATCCATGGCGACAGTCCCAGGTTTACCGCAAGGATAGCCGAAGTGTAACCACCGAAGCCGAGAAAGGCGTAGTATCCGAAATTTACAATGTTGATAAAGCCGATGGTAAAGTCAAATGCAATTGCATTGGCGCCTATGAGAGCAGCGGCGACCAGCCACCGGATCATGTATTGCTGGTTGAAGGGCGGGATAAAAGGAATGACAAACAGCAAAATAATTCCGGCAACCGCTGCCGGTGTGAGACAAAGCCTGTCCATGATCCTGTCTGCCAATCCTGATTCCATATTAGAGTCGTTTGTTTTCATTTAACCATCCTTAGAGAGACCTATAAATCAAGAACACCTCTGACTTCAGAACCGAAAAGTCCGCTCGGTTTGAAGACCAGGACAACGGTAATCAAGAGCGATGGAATCACGAAATCCCATCCGGCGCCGATATATTCAACAGTCAGCGCTTTTATAAGGGCAACGATGAATCCTCCCACAAGGGCAAATGCCGTGTTCCCGAGCCCCACCAGGATGACCACAAACCAGGCCAGATATAGCGGCTCCAGCCCCACGGCGGGGTAAGAGGGGTAAAGAAAGAGAAGGCCTGCTCCGGCAATGGCGGAGAGTGCGCATCCCAAAGCCATGGTGAGCAGGAGGATGCCGTTTATGTTTATTCCTACCATCAGCGCACCTGTTTGATCCTGAGATACTGCTCGAATTGCCCGCCCGGTACTGGTGTATTTCATAAATAGCCAGAAAACACCGACAACAACCATGGCAAGCACAAAGACCAGTATTCTGTCCCGGGATACAAATGCCCCCATTATTTCCGTGGGTCTGCCCCCCCAGTACCGGACAATCCCCTTGAACTCCGTTCCGAAAAGGAGCTGGTGGGCGTTGATCAGAACAACCGATAGACCCACGGTGAGCAGAAATGAATTCATTACCCAGTTTTCACGGCTCCTTTTGCGAAGCTGGGAAAAGATAAGCAGTTCACACAAAAGTCCTGCCACGGCCCCCACAATCATTGCACCCAAAATAGCAATAAGCGGTGCGGTTGCCGCCAGGAGACTGTTGGGACTGGTGTTTAAATATTCAGCCAAAGGTGTAAATATATAGTATGCCGTCAATGATCCGATCATAAAAAATTCGCCATGGGCGAACATGGGAATATTCATAACACCGAATATCAACGCCAGCCCCAAGGCTACCAGGGCAAGCATGCCACCGGTTACGATCGTGTTGACGATGATGTACGGTCCGCTGTCTATGCCGGCGATGATCGCAATTAAGATTGATAGGGTGACCGTTATTCCTCCGGCTGATTTCATCCATACAATAACGGTCCCGGTTTTCGACTCTGTCATAACAAAAAGCCCTCCGCCATTTTTCTTAAACCCCTAGAAAAACTTTTCTTACATGGGGGTCATCTGCAAGATCCGAACTCAGCCCCTTCATGAAGATTTTCCCGTTTTCCATCACATAACCCCTCGTGGTAACCTGCAGCGCTTTGGTCACATTCTGCTCCACCAGGAGAATGGTAACACCAGCCTCTTTTAAAATGTCGAGATTGTCAAAAACGTTTTCCATCAGCTGTGGTGCCAGTCCGAATGACGGTTCGTCTACCAGAAGGAGTTTCGGGTTTGCCATAAGACCCCTGCCGATGGCCAGCATCTTGCGCTCTCCGCCGCTCATTGTTCCGGCTAACTGGTCTTTGCGATTTTTCAGCCGGGTAAAGAGGTTGTATACGAAATCGAGCCTGTCGTTCTTAAGAGCCTTCTCTTTGATCACATACGCGCCCATGTAAAGGTTTTCTTGAACGGTCATGTTGGTAAAGAGATTCATATCTTCTGAAATGTAGCCTATCCCTAGCCGGGCGACCTGGTTGCCCGGTAGCCCGGCAATGTTTTTACCGTTGAAAATTATCTCGCCGCTCATGGGGCTCAAAAGTCCTGCTATGGTTTTCATTGTTGTGCTTTTTCCGGCACCGTTCGGCCCTATTACACAGGCGTATTCGCCCTGGTCGATATTGAACGATACATCTCTTAAGATCTGCAGAAATCCGTAGCCGGCGTTGATATTTTTTACTTCCAGCAGCATTCTATCCTCCGGATGATAAAGGATGATAAGGGAGTATACTCCCTGCACCTATCATACATTTCAATGGCTCGAGCCTAGATAGGCCTCGGACACCTTGGGGTCGTTTGCCACCTCCTGGGTGGGCCCCTCGGCGATTTTTATTCCAAACTGGATGCAGACGAGCCGATCGCATACACTCATGATAAGGTGCATAATGTGCTCGACCATCAAAATGGAGATGTCCCTGTCATGAATTTTTTTTATTATTTTGATGATATCGTTCAGCTCACCCTCAGTTAAGCCAGCCGCAAGTTCATCGAGAAACAGTAGTTTCGGAGAACTTGCCAGGGCTCTTGCAAGGTCGAGCCGTTTCAGTTGTACCGTGTTGAGGTTTTCCGAAATGACGGTTTCCGCCAGAGGGAATTCCACAAATTCCATCAGTTCCCTGCAGTGTCCGGTAATGTCGGGCAGCTTTTTTTTATTGCCGAAGGTGGCCGCTGTCATGATATTTTCAAGAACCGACATTTTCGGAAAGGGTCGCGGGATCTGGAAGGTCCTTGAAAGTCCCCTCCGGCACATTTTTTCCGGCGGCAGGCCGGTTGTATCCTCATCGAACATCCGGACTGTTCCGGATGTTGGTGGATTGAGACCTGCTATGGCGTTGAGAAGGGTTGTCTTCCCAGCCCCATTGGGCCCGATCAGTCCGACGATCTCGCCCTGTCTGACCCGCATGGAGACAGCGTTGACCGCCACCAGTCCCCCGAACCGTTTGGTCACTTCGTTGGTTTCTAACACTACAGTCATTTGGAACCACCTGTCCGTTTGGTGATTTGGTGTGTTGTGTTTTCCGATAGGAAAAGATAATCGCATCTGTTCCCAGGCGTTGACACGTGCGCTTAACCGCTGGTTATTTATTCCTTCGGGATGGTTGACTGTGAGGCCGACTACGGTCGACCTCACCGTTTTTACTAAATGATACCGTCTTTCTTTAGCCGAAAAATTGGCTGTTTTCCAGTCATCAGGATAGATGATGTTGCTGTCTCCGTTCATGTATTGAAGAACGGGAAAGAAGTAACCGTCCGCGGCAATGACGGGATCGGGTATGGATTTCGCTGAATATCTGTACTCATTCATGATAAGGGCGCCGTCCGCCTTGCCGTAGGTCAGTTTGCCGGTATTGAGTTCGCTAATGACGACCTCGTGGATGGAATCCTTGTCGAGTTTCCCATGTTTTTCAAGGGCTCTTTTGGCAAGTTTGATGAAGAAATTGGCGTAATCGTATGACAGGCCGGATGCCGAAGGACTCGGGTTGTATCCGAATTTAGCCTTTATCGCTTTGGCCCAATCCTGGGCGGCCTTTGTGGTAAGCCGGGGGATCATGTCCAACACGTGGTTTGAAGCATTGCCGGTCATCTTGTACCAGTCGGCATTCC
Organism: Deltaproteobacteria bacterium; assembly: GCA_019313725.1. Taxonomy (GTDB): domain Bacteria; phylum Desulfobacterota; class Desulfobacteria; order Desulfobacterales; family B30-G6; genus JAJDNW01. Next base: position 29,073 of record JAFDAT010000001.1, on the reverse strand, counting down.
AGCCCAGACCGTCGGCAACGATTACGGCTTTAAGTCCAATCTCATCGGCCTGTTTAATAAAACCCGAGATGGAAGGTGCGGATGTGGATGTTCCGGCCAGAACGGCAGCCCCGCCTTTCTTGTATTTGCTCAGAAGAGAATAGTGATCGGTCTGGGTGAAGGGGAAGTAGTCTTCGGAAAGAATCTTCCATCCGGTAGCCTCGAAACCCTTTTTGAATGCTGCTCCCACGCTTCGGCCCCAGTCGGTCTCTTCGCCGTAAATGGCGACTACTTTTTTTCCAGGTTTGAATTTACCGCTGGCAACGGCTGCGTTGACACTCTCCACATAACCCGGGATAAGGTCGCCGGGAATTGGCCATCCCTTGGCAGCCCAGTAACTGTACTTTTCAGGGTCTGATTTGTACTTTTCGTTGACGATCTCAGCCGCGCCCATTCCGAACACATGCTGCACCTTGTACTGGGCCGCTATATCCATTACCGCCGCTGCGACCGAACTGTGCCAGTTCAGCATGGCAACCTGGACACCTTTTGATTCCACCGCCTCTGCATAGGCGCTTGTAGCCTTTGCGGGATCTGACTGGGAGTCAATCCAGACGAGTTCTATCTTGTAATCACCGATTTTGTAATCGATGTTTTCCATGGCCATTTTGACAGACCCCTTGAATTCAGCGCCGGTTTTTGCCGATGGACCGGTGAAGGGACCCATGACGCCGAGTTTAAGCGTTGATGCCGCGAGTGCGCCCGTGGAAAAAAGAAAGATCAGTGAAACTGCAATGGCTACACATAGGTTTAATTTTTTTGCCCGCATGATTTCCTCCTTGCTGTTTGTGAGTATGTAAGTTGATGATGTAACTGGTTTTTACCCGAACTATTCACCATTTCCTGATGAAGCAGTTAATTCCTCAGGACGTGAATAATTGTTTCTGGGGATGAAGTAAAATTTTTACAATGCCCCTGTGAAAATGTCAATGTCATTATCTGCTTATTCCTCATTATCTTCGCTATATACACCCAACTCCTTCTCAGCCTCAACTACGATGGAACGGACGTTCTTCAAGACATCGTCCGGAAGCTTGGGCGGTTCATAGGTTTCCAGAATGTCGATCATCTTGTCGTGGGAGCGCTTGTAGGCATCCGTGCTGCCGGCAGCCTCCCAGTCTTCGCGCATTCTGCGGTCGATCAGCCGGGCCTGGGACTGAGAGCGCATGTGCTCGAAGGTGGTGGGATGCGACAGATAATCCTTGCCGATGCCCATCTCCTTGATGACATCGACGGCAAGGGTGGTATCGTTTACCGGAACCCCTTTCATGGCGTACAGAATCATCTCAGCGATTTCGTGATCCCACACCAGCTGTGCCAGGTCGAAGGTGATGCCCATTTCCAGCATTCCCAATCCGTAGATGACATTGGCGCCTGCCAATGCGGGAAGCATGCCGGTCATGGTTTTTTCGAAACCCGCCTGGGCATCGGTCAGCTTGCTGTCGCCCTACCCACCGGCGACGAAGCAGGGCAGGCTGTAGTAACGGGCCAGCCGTGCTACCGCCGCGCTGATCATGCCGGTCTCGGGTGATCCCACACTGGCCGTGGCCATGCGCAGATCCAAAGGACACGTGGAGCTGCCGTAGATGAATTGTGCTCCCTTGCGGGTCAACTGCGCCAGGACCAGGCTCGACAAAACCTCGCAATTCTGGATGATCACCGTGCCGGCCAGGTGTACCGGGCCGGAGCCCGCCGACATGGCCATGCCGACCACATTGAGCCCCATGTAGCTCTCAGCCGCCTCCATAACGATTTCGCAATGGTGGGCCGGGAGTTTCAAGGGGCTGATGGGACAGGTGGTAAAAGAGAGCAACGGTCTTTTTTTGAGTACGTCTCTGCCCCCGACGATGGCGGCGCACATCTCCGTTATTTTCTTGGCCTGAAAACGGTCCACCGGGCACAACCAGTGGTGTTTGGTTGTGTTGGTCAGCGATGCTTCGGCATTGTGCAGGGCCTGGGATTCCGGCGGTTTGTCGTGGGAGCACATGGCCCGCTCGTAGGTTTCGATATTTTCCAGGGAATCGATAATTCTGGACGCCTTAACGATATCATCTTTGGTTGTCTCCCTGTGTTCCCCGGTGTAGGGGTCCACGAACATGATGCCTTCGCCGAAATTGGTAAAGGTCACCCGATTGTCCTCCAGAAGCACATCGTCTTCGGGTCTGCGCCCGCAGGCATGATATGCGCCGGGGGCGGCGTTAATGGCATCCTCGACCACCCAGTGGGGGAATTTGACCACCTTGTTCTTTTTATCGACCTCGCACCCCCCAGCATCAAAACGCTCTAGGGCTTCCGTGCTTTCCACGAAGATACCCACATCCTTCAACACTTCCAGGGTGCCCATGTGAACTTCATGAACCTCATCATCGGTCATGACGTTCAGGCTGAAGCCTGAATTGCGGTTTTTACCAGCTTTCAATCTGCGTTTCATGAATTTTACCTCCTATCTATTTTACCAATGGATTTCCCATGAGAAGCGACATGAGATCGGAAATATCTTCCAGTTTTTCGAACGCATATATCTCTTCCATGACCCTATCAACATCCTCAGAACCCAGCACATACAACGCCTGGTTTCTAAATTTATCTTCAATATCGCTCTGGCTGATAGGGTGTCGGGGGTCACCGTATGGAATTCCGACGAATTTTTCGAACGCATCCCCGCTGTTCGTAGAGATCTTCACGCGAGCCGAAATCTTGTCTTCATCAAAATAGGCCCGATCGATGCCGGAATCGGTCTCCACGGTCACTTTTTTCATGATCCGGGCAACAATATCGCTTTGCATGTTTTCCGGTGTATACCAGGCAGGTCCCGGGTGTTCACCTAAAAGCACCATGGATACGGTATAGGGTATCGAGAATTGTGCATCCACCATGTCCGCCGGGTTGTAAACTTCATGCGTCTTTACCCATGCGAAAGAGTGTACGGCAACAGCCTCTATGGACTCCGGCGAAAGATGGTGTTCGTGCTTCAATTCCTGGACACAATCCAGTGTGGCATGCTGCCAGCGGCAGGATGAATAGGGTTTGATGGCAATATTGTCGATTACTTCATATTCGTTTCCCAGGCCCTTGGTCATTTTTTCATAATCGCACTGATCGGATCCGGCCATGATCCAGAAACCATTTTTACCATCCAGGATAAAGCGGTTGCCGATGAAGCCGTTTTCTGCAAGAACGGCTGCCGTCGTACCGGTCCAGCAAGGCCATCCTGTGGGTTCCTTGACCCAATGGATCGGGCGTTCGGACAGATCCCAGCCCCATTTCTGGGTATTCGGCAGCGGTGCCGTCGCCCCGGCTACCCCGTAGGTGTTCAAGGTCTTGTCTAAATCCATATTGAGAACCCTGGCCGCTGCTGCTGCCGCTCCCAGGGTCTGCCAGGTGCCGACACCCCAGACGTTCTGAAGCCGCTCATAACTGGGCTGAATAGCCAAACCAATTCGATCCCCGACATCATAACCCACCAGAATGGCGTTGAGGACATCTTTGCCTGAGGCGTGTTTCCACTCACCGATTGCCAACGCCGCCGGAATGACCGATGCACCGGGATGACCGATGCCCAGCAGGGTGTCATCATAATCGAGGGCATTGGCTGTCGTTCCGTTGGCAAATGCAGCCTGGATAGTCGGCACCTTGGCCCCACCGCCGACAATGGTGGCTTCCGGCTGGCCCCCCATGGATGTCAAGGGTTTGACGATGGCTTTTCCCAGTCCTGTCTGACACCCCCCGAACATACAGCCGATCAGGTCGAGAATGAGAACCTTTGCCCGCTCGACGACCTCGGCAGGATAGTCTTCGAACTGCGAGTTGACCGCATACTCGGCAAGCTTTTTTGTGTACCATTCTGCCACGATGTCCTCCCTTACACTTTCAGCGAGATGCTACCAATAAAAAATAATATTGCCAACTATTTATTGAAATTACCATATGAGTGAATTTCAACTCAACATGCTGATGGGTGAACCCTAACGTTGCCGAAGGGTAAACAACATGGCAAAATAGATGCCATCCTTCGAATTCACCAGGAGGGGCATCCAAGAAATTGCGCTATCGCTATGATATTGGGTATAATAACAATGTATTATCTATTATTTGCCATGTTGTTTATGCAACCATAGGGTGAACCGTGCTGCTTCACAGTATGATTCAAAAGTAATATCCAGATTGTATCGGCGCAGCACTCCGGGTTTGACATTTTGGAGATGATGCGAAATCCTAACAAGTAAGCGGGTAGTTCAATGTTATCAAGTAAGGCAGTTATCGATAATCTGAAACCGGCTGACATGGTTCCGGATTTGGCAATAATGGTGTTAGACCTCTAAATTCATCTCAAACTATTGAAAATAAAACATGATCCGTGCAGAACAACGTAAAATGTACCGCTATCTGGTGGTCCTCACCATCGCATCAACCCTGGGATTGGAATCCTGGTTGACGCTGTTCAACAACTTTGCCGTCGAAGTCGTTGCATTGAAAGGTAATCATGTCGGATTAATCCAATCTGTGAGGGAAATTCCCGGCTTTCTGGCCTTTCTGGTTGTATATTTTCTGCTGGTGGTAAAGGAGCACCGTCTATCCGCATTGGCTATTATCGTTTTAGGACTCGGGATGGCAGTTACCGGGTTGCTGCCATCCTTTTCAGGGCTTATTTTTTCCACATTGATCATGAGTTTCGGGTTTCACTACTTCGATACGACCTGCGACTCCCTGACACTTCAGTATTTTGCCGAGGAGCAATCACCATGGGTATTCGGGAAATTAGGCAGCCTGGCGTCTTTAACCAATATCGGCGTCGGTGTTCTGATATTCAGTTTCTCCCCTTTTTTGAGTTATGCACAGCTTTACCTGCTCATTGGCGGCATGATCACGATGGCAGGTATCTGGGGGATGACCCAAAACCCGGCCAGCACCAATTTGCCTCCCCAGCGTAAAAAAATGGTTTTAAGGAAAAAGTATTGGTTGTTCTATTTTCTCACGTTCATGGCCGGTGCCCGCCGCCAGATATTCATGGCATTTGCTGTTTTTCTTTTGGTAAGAAATTTTGACTTCTCGGTTCGGGAAATCACCATCCTTTTTGTGATCAACAATGCGCTGATTTTTTTCCTATATCCTCTGATCGGCAGGAGTATCATCAGATTCGGTGAAAGAAAAGTGCTGTCCCTGGAATATGCCAGCCTGATCGTTATTTTCCTTGCATATGCAACGGTGCACTCGAAAATGGTTGTGGCACTTTTATATGTTTTGGATCAGGTTTTTTATAATTTCCACATCGCCATCCAGACCTATTTCCAAAAGATCGCGGACCCCGGTGATATAGCATCCAGCATCTCGGTGAGTTTTACCATAAATCATATCGCGGCTGTCGTTCTCCCGGCGATAGGCGGTGTACTGTGGATGATTGATTATCGAATTCCATTCGTGTGCGGTGCTGTCTTCAGCCTGATTTCCTTGATGGCTGTTCAGATAATTAAAATCAAAAAAAACGTATGAAACAGGCGGCCTTGGTTTAATCAGAACATTTTTCGTCCTCATTCAGGCATATATTGCCTGGAATACAGCTTTTGCAGCATGGCATAAAACCCTGACATATTTAGACGCTATTTCCTTTGACATGTGGGGTCAATTTATCCATACTCGTTCTTCTGAAGAGTCATGTCTCATCAATTCATCTAAATGAAAGAGCACACCATGGGCGATGTAAAGGAAATGTTGGAGAGTTTGAATACGGCGGTCGTAGCGTGTGATGCTGATTTCAAGGTGACCTATGCCAACGAAAAATGTAAACAAATGTTTAAGGCCAGCATGGGGGTGGAAGGTTTTGTGGGAAGCCACATGCGTGATTGCCATAAGCCCGAGACCATGAAAAAACTCGAAAAGCTCTTTGCAGAATACAAGGAAAAGAAGAGAAATCTATATTACTACACCCTGGACACTCCGGACGGAAAACTCACCATCGTGAATGTTCCATCTTATGAGGGGGACACTTTTGCCGGCGTGATGGAGTTTCTCTTTGAAGGTTCTCTGGCTTGAGAATGCCGGTCTGATGTCATCTGTTATCATTTCCTCGTCATTGATCCGACTCGAAAAGACCCCCTCATCGAATCGCGAGAAAGTTCCTCAGACCTGCCATCAGTAACGATTTGAATTTTGTCTTCCGCTGTCAGGCACAGTACCCCACGGACTCACCGCACTGATTATTGAAAAAGAATGTTGTTGAACAGCACGTTAAAACTGGCGACGGCGCAGACGGAGTTAAAAGGATCTAAACAAACACGAAAACACAAAAGTGCGAAACAAATATGACGGGTCAGCCGGGTGGACGACAACTTGTCGGCAAAATTAGTGCATTCCAGACGCTATGCATTAAGTGACGATAAAGAAAAAGGGATTTGAATTATTGATTAAAAATGGGATTGGCAACCCTGAGTAGTTGTTTTCCGTTTTTAAGTTTATTGATGACCATATGAGATTTTTTGGTACGAATGACTTCACGAATGATCGAACGATCAAAAATACCCATTTCCAATAGCGCATCAATATTTTTGTTGATGACGTCCGCCGGTTAGACTATATTCACAATTTGATCGAAGAAATATAGAAAAATAGTTGTTCTGAAAAGCAAACGGATAACTCCATCCGCAAAACCAAGGAGCACGAAAAATAAAAATACAGCAAAAAACGATTTGGGTTTTGGTAATGATTGCTTGCATTTGTATTACGGCGTTCAGCACCACAAAGAACAGGCCCTCGGTCTATTCGTGTGGCCGGTGCGAGACAGCTTTTGATATGTTGATATAGATGACATCTATGAAAAAAAAACCTCAAGCCATTGAAATCGATTCCTCGGATGCATTTATCAACCGGGAATTAAGCTGGCTCAGTTTTGCACGCCGGGTGCTCTCCCTGGCACAAGACCCTGAGCTGCCGTTGCTCGAACGGGTAAAATTTGCGGGCATTATGGGTATGCTTTACGATGAGTTCGCGATGAAGCGAATGGGTGGACTCAAGCGGAAAATTCAGAAAAAAAAACAAAAGCCATCCCGTGACGGCCTCGCTCCCGATGAGCAACTGAGGGCGTGCCGCGCTGAATTGCATGCCCAGTCAGCCCTGGTATCCCGCCTCGTGCAAAAAAAACTTCGTCCTGCTCTGGCAAAAGAGGCAATTCCCATTCTGGAATACAAGGTACTGAAAAAAAACCAGCGTACACAGATGTCCGCATATTTTACGGAATCAGTGGAACCGATTCTGACGCCTTTAGCCGTGGATATGTCGCATCCATTTCCTTTTATCAGTAATTTGGGGCTGAATCTGGCCATCGAGGTGAAGGAAAAGAAAAAAAAGCGCTATCGTTTCGTACGGATCAAGGTTCCGGCGAACCGACCCCGTTGGGTGCCTTTGGCGGACGACAGCGGATTTGTTCCCTTGGAGCAGGTGATCGCAGCCAATCTCGAACAGTTGTTTCCCAAAGCGGAAAAACTATTCTGCTATTTTTTTCGCGTTACCCGAGTAGCCAAGGATGACCCCTGGGAACAAACCGAGCTTGACGATTTTGATGCCGATTCCACCCCCGGATTCTTCATCAGTATGGTGACCCACGAATTAACCGCACGAAAATTTGCCGGTGTGGTTCGGCTGGAGGTTAGTGCCGACATGCCCAAAGACTTGATGTGCTGGTTAGCCGAACAGTTAGACGTCGATTCAGAAGATGTCGAAAGTGTCAAGGGTCTGATGGGGCTCGCGGATCTGATGAAGTTTCCTGTCAAGAATCGCCCGGAACTGCGTGATCCTCCGCATAAGCCCGTAACCCATCCCCGCCTTTCAGGAATATATCAAAACGATCCCAAACAGATGTTTGCCGAAATCCGCCGAGCCGATATCCTGCTTCACCACCCCTACCATAGTTTTGATACTTCCGTACTCAACTTCCTTCAGTGCGCGGCAATGGATCCAAAAGTGCTGGCCATTAAGCTTACCATCTATCGTACAAGCAGCGATTCCCCTATTATTCAAGCACTTCAGTTTGCGATACGGAAAGGCAAGCAGGTCGCGGTGCTGGTGGAGATCACCGCCCGGTTCGATGAGGCGCCCAACATAGCATGGGGGAGACTTTTGGAACGGGAAGGGGTACATGTTTCTTATGGCGTAGAGCGGTTGAAAACTCACGTCAAATTGGCACTTGTCGTCCGTGAAGAAGAGGATGGTATTCATCGCTACGTCCATATAGGAACAGGGAACTATCACACGGACACCGCGCGAATCTACGAAGACATGGGAATTTTAAGCTGTGATCCAGAGCTAGGTGCTAACGTTGCCGCGCTGTTTAATGAATTGACCAGTGCGAACCCGTATCCGAATTATGATAAATTGCTGGTTGCTCCCCACAACCTTCGTGAGCGGATTACTGAGCTGATCCGCCGTGAGGCGGAGCACAAACGAAAAGGAAAACCGTGTGGTATAAACGTGAAGATGAATCAGCTTCAGGATACGCGTATTATACAGGAGCTTTATCGCGCCGGCCAAGCGGGTGTGCCCATCAGTTTGAACATAAGGGGCCTGTGCTGCCTGCGCGCGGGGGTTCCCGGGCTGTCCGAGAACATTCGGGTATTCTGTACACTCGGTCGTTTTTTAGAGCACAGCAGAATGTATTGCTTTGAAAACGCCGGTGATCCTGAATTTTTTATTGGTTCGGCAGATTGGATGCGGCGAAACCTTGACCGTCGCATGGAGTCCGTCACACCCGTCACCGATCCCAAACTCAAAAAGGAGCTTGTGCAAAAACTGCAGATTTACGAGAATGACAACTGCTCTGCCTGGGATATGCAGCCCGATGGCAGCTATTCCAGACGACGACCCCAAAAAGGTGAAAAGCCCAGACCTGCCCAGGAGGCACTGATTGATCTCATCGGCAGGCAATCGAGAACCATGAAAAATCATGTTCCTGATAATCACGACGTGAAACGAGAGTGATGATGCCAAATATTGTTAAATTCGATCTCGCCGGCGATGATGACGAACGCCAAATCAGCCGTCAATTGGCTACACGCCATACCATAAAAAAAGAATCGCCGATTACCGGGCGACTGACCATCTACGACACATTTGACTGGCGTTTTTTTAACAAATCACTGGTCCTGTTTTCTTCCCAAGGCAGACTGATGTTACGTAAACTGGGCCAAGATCGAATTATTTACAGTCATGACATCAAACCGGCACCCTGTTTCATATGGGATTTTCCGGAAGGCGATTTTAAAAGGTACCTGGAACCTGTCATAAAAATGAGAAGACTCTTAAAACGTGCGGATTTAGTTTCCCGGGCGACCCCGTATCGGATTTTAAACCAGGACGAAAAAACCGTGGCAAGACTTTTCTTTGAAACCGTTCGACAGCCCGGCAGGAAAGATTCCAGGACCATAGCCATGCAATTGTGGGTAAAGCCTGTCAGAGGATATCCTAAGTATTCGAGAAAAATTAATAATCAACTTGAAGATTTAGGACTTACCTCAAGCGGAGACGAAGATATATTCTTTCAGGCGATGCGGGAGACAGGGCAGGATCCGAACCGTTATTCTACAAAATTAAATATACAACTCCATCCTGAGATGCGCTCCGACGAGGCCACAAAAATCATCCTGCGATTTCTGTTTCAAGTCATAAAGATCAATGCGGCCAATATTGAACAGGACCTCGATACGGAATTTCTTCACGATTACCGGGTTGCCGTTCGAAGGACTAGATCCGCTTTGGTTTGGAATAAAAATATTTTTCCCAAGAAGACGATCGCTCGGTTTGCAAAAAATTTTTCTTATATTGGCAAAATATCGAGCGCGCTACGCGATCTGGATGTTTATCTGCTGAATCAGGCCACATACAAGGCGATGCTGCCTCCTGTTCTACGGGATGACATCGACCCCTTGTTTGCCTATTTAAATAAACAACGATCAACGTCATTCCGAAAAGTCGTCAGAAGCATGAAATCTAAAAAATACAGGAAAATCATGCAGGACTGGGAAACTTTTCTGAATGAACCGCAAGAGGACCTTGGCGCGGAATCCGACGCCGACAGTTCTGTATTTGATTTGGCTCGAAAGAGAATCTACAAGCAGTATAAAAATGTTATCAAAGCAGGGAATCTGATTCTTGAAAACGGCGATGATGACATGCTGCATAAGCTCAGAATTCAATGTAAAAAATTGCGGTATTTAATCCAGTTTTTTTCCAATCTTTTTCCGCTAAAAAAAATCAACATTTTGGTTGAGCAACTGAAAAAGCTACAAGACAGGCTCGGGGACTATAACGATCTCAGTGTCCAGGTGAAATATCTGTATGTCGTTGCCGAAAAATTGCCTTCGAATCGTTCCCAAGTGAAGAAAACACTCGTTGCCATTGGCAGCCTGATCGATAAGTTGGACACGAAGCGGCAGTTGGAAAAGGAATCTTTCGACCAAACTTTTACCCGCTTTTCATCATCGCAAAATCAGATGTTATTTCGAGAACTCTTTGCCCGAAAACCATAAAAAGGTGTTTGCATGACGACGATCGCACTCTACAGTAATAAAGGCGGTGTCGGTAAGACTGCCGCGGCGGTTAATTTATCCTATCTGTCTGCCCGGGCAGGTGCCAGAACCCTGATCTGTGATTTAGACCCTCAAAGCTCTGCAACCTATTACTTTAGAGTAAAGCCGAAACTGAAGTCGGGCGCAAAGGGATTTCTAAAAGGCGGCAAAAAGGTATACAAGAGTGCCAAGGGAACGGATTATGAAAACCTCGATCTGCTGCCGGCGGACTTTTCTCACCGCAGACTGGACATTACTTTTAACAAACTCAAGCGTTCAAAAAATCGTCTCCATCAAATTTTAAAACCGTTTAAGGATGAATATGATGTCATCATCCTTGACTGCCCGGCAAGTATCAGCGTCCTCGCGGAGAATGTGTTCAACACTGTCGACTGTACGCTCGTCCCCTTGATTCCGACGACACTTTCGATTCGAACGTATAAGCAATTGTTATCTTTTTGTAAAAAGGAAAAAATCGACCCGGGTAGGATATACACGTTTTTTTCCATGGTCGATCGACGAAAAAAACTGCATAAAGTGTTAATGGCAACGATATCAAAAACATTTAGCAACGTTTTACAAAGTGACATTCCTTATCTGTCGATGATCGAAAAAATGGGTGTTTACCGGGAACCGGTGACGGCGTTTTCTCCTGGTTCGACGGCATCCCGAGCATATCAGCAACTGTGGGAAAACATTCAAGACACCCTATTTTCCAGGCATTGAAATTCGAAAAGGTGGCGATAATGGCAAAAAAAGAAAAACGACTCTGTAAGTGGAAAGAAGCAGCCATCGGCGATAATTTCGATGCGTTCAAAGATATTGTAAAAGTGCCACGATATGTCTGTAAAAAATGCGGCAGAGTGGCAAATAAAAAAAAGTGGTTACACAAACCTGTTGCATTGGAATAAATTTTCAGCAAGACTCGACCATGGGTGAAACGAACTTCAATACACGATTGCGAAGGTCTATGAAAGAACTCTGTCTGGTTAGACATGCCAAATCCAGTTGGAAATATCCTAAATTAGATGATTTTGAACGGCCATTGAATAAACGTGGTCGCAAGAATGCACCGTTCATGGGAAAAATTATTCATGAACTGAGCGTTGACCCGGACCTCATCATCTCAAGCCCGGCAACGCGGGCTGCAATGACTGCCAGGATTTTAGCACATGAGATCGGCTATCCTCTTGAGGGGATTCGATACGTTGAATCGATCTACGAATCAAGTGAGATGAACCTGATGCATCTTTTAAAGAACATAGAGGATCAGGTAAATAAAGTCATGTTAATCGGCCATAATCCGGCATTAACTCAACTCGCCAACACCATCGGCAATTACCCGATCAGTAACATACCCACCAGCGGGGTCTGTTGTGTTGTCTTGGAGATCACTTCATGGTCAGGGATTGATGAAAACCCCGGGAAATTGAAAAATTTTGAATTCCCCAAAAAACATGGATAACAAGAGGAGGACAAGATGGTAAATGAAAAAGAGGATCAGAAAAAAGTCGAGGAAGAGGTCAAGGTAAAAGCTGACGATGCGGGGACGAAAACCGCAGAAGGCGAAAAGAAAGCGCCTGAGAAGAAGAACGAGAAAGAAAAGGCCGAGAAGGAGAAGGCCAAGAAAGAGAAGGCCAAGAAGGAGAAGGCCAAGAAAGAGAAGGCCAAGAAAGAGAAGGCCAAGAAAGAGAAAGCCAAGAAAGAGAAAGCCAAGAAGGCCAAGGCCAAGAAAGAGAAAGCCAAGAAGGCCAAGGCCAAGAAAGAGAAAGCCAAGAAGGCCAAGGCCAAGAAAGAGAAAGCCAAGAAGGAGAAAGCCAAGAAGGCAAAGGCCAAGAAGGAAAAACCAAAGAAAGAAAAGGCCAAGAAAGCAAAACCAAAGAAAGCAAAGGCCAAGAAAGCAAAACCAAAGAAAGCAAAGAAGAAAGGGAAGAAATAGCCCCCAATGTTGCAAAGACGGTCAAGGCAATCCAGTCTATAAAGTTGGATTGCCTTGTTTTTTAGGAGGAATGCATATGGCCCCAAAAAAGGAAAAAGAAACTTTATTGGTTGCGGTCGATTTTACATTGTTTTCGGAAGAAGCGCTGATCTTTGCCGGTAAGCTGGCCAATAAACTTCAGGCCCAGATTTTAGTGCTACATGTTATCCATGATCCTGCTGAAGCGCCGGGTTTTTACAATCAGAAAATGCAAAAGGAAATGTTCCTTCGGAGTATGGAAGAGGCTGCCCATGAGATGATGGAGGAGTTTCTACAAAAGATGAAAAAAACCTGCCCCGACCAGACGCCAATACAGCAAGCCGTACCCCTTTTGGTTTCAGGGACACCGGTGACGAGAATCATAGAAATTGGGGAAAAAAAACAGGTCAGCATGATTATCGTTGGAAGTCATGGACGGACCGGATTGTCGCATGTATTGATAGGCTCAAAAGCGGAACGACTGGTGCGATTATCTCCCATTCCTGTAATCGTCATCAAACCATCCAAGAAAACGTAAAGCAGGCCATACGATATTACCCTATCGTTGCAACTATGGGGTTTGTTCAGGAGGTACTATATGAAACCAATATATTCTCGCCGCATGCTGGAACTGGGTTTAATCGGATTGTGCATATATTTTTTATTCTCACCTATGGTTGTCCAAGCAGGAAGTGCAGCGGAAAATGGTAACCCCAGTTGGTTTTTCTTAGGAATCGGATTGTTGGGCGGCCTGTCTTTGTTCCTCTACGGGATGGAAAGAATGAGCGATGCTTTGAAGAATGTGGCCGGTGAAAAAATGAAAGACATTCTGGGCATGTTGTCGAGCAACCGCATCATGGGATTGATCACCGGCGCCATCGTAACGGCGGTGATTCAGTCCAGTTCGGTAACCACCGTTATGCTGGTCGGTTTTGTAAGTGCAGGTTTGATGTCGCTTTCACAAACCATTGGTATTGTTATGGGATCAAACATCGGTACCACCATCACGGCTCAAATTGTAGCGTTTAAAGTTACCAAGTATGCATTGTTGCTGGTGGCGGTGGGTTTCGGACTTCTGTTTATATCCAAAAAGGAAAAGATACAACAATACGGATATATGATCATGGGCCTGGGAATGATCTTTTTTGGCATGGGCGTGATGAGTGATGCTATGCGCCCTTTGAGGAGCTACCAGCCTTTTCTTGACCTGATGACCCAGATGTCCAACCCGATTTTGGGCATCCTTGTGGCAGCTCTTTTTACCGCCTTGATTCAATCCAGTTCTGCTACTACAGGGGTCATCCTTGTATTGGCCATGCAGGGATTGATCTCCTTGCAGGCTGGCATCGCATTGTCATTCGGTGCAAATATCGGAACTTGTGTGACGGCATTTCTGGCCTCCATCGGCAAACCCCGTGAGGCGGTCCGGGTTTCGGTCGTACATGTGTTATTTAACGTTACGGGCGTACTCCTGTTTTTACCCTTTATCGGCCCGTTTGTTAAGCTTGTTGTTGCCATTTCTCCATCAGCAGGAGAAGGGCTTACCGGCCTTCAGGCTGCCGCTTCTGTATTGCCGAGGCAGGTCGCCAATGCCCACACGATATTTAATGTCACCTGTGCCCTTGTTTTTCTTCCGTTTATTTCTTATTTTGCCAGGATCGTGTATCGCCTGGTTCCAGACAAACCCCTTCCCGAAGTCGAAGAGCTCCAGCCCAAATATCTGAACGAAATGTTGTTTCATACACCCAGTCTGGCGCTGGATGCGGCACGGTATGAAATCAAACGGATGGGAAAGCGGGTTGACTTAATGCATGTTGCCATGATGCCGGCCGTAATGACGGGTAATAAGGAAGCTTTGATGGCGGTTCGGGATATGGATGAAGAGGTCGATGTTTTATACAAACACATTGTCAATTATCTGGGGAACGTCAGCAAGCTCAAACTCAATGATTACCAAAACCAAAAAATGCTGAAACTCATGGGTACTGTCAACGATCTGGAATGTATCGGAGATGTAATAGAAGTGAATATGGTGAATATTGGAGAACAACGGCGCAAGAAAGGGGTAAAGATAAGTGAAGCCACCCAGAAGGTTTTACTTACACTCCATGTGGTGGTTGCCGATGCGCTGAAAGCCGCTTTGAGAGCTGTCGTGGAAGAAGACCAAGCTTATGCAAAGCGAGTCGTTTCTATGAAGGCCGATATGAACCGTCTTATCGAACAGGCCAATTTGCATCAGACCCAAAGGCTTGTCTCCGAGGATTCAGGTAAATTTGAGGCCTATAGTATAGAGATGGAGATCATTGAAAAGCTGAAAAGGATATATGATCACAGCAAACACATGGCTAAAACAGTCGTTGAATTGGAAGAGAAAAAGGCTTTGGATGCCGCATGAGTCAATAATCACCCCTATGGGGGAAATTAAACCATGCGTCGCACGTCTTCGATGGAAATGATGCCGACCAACTGATCATCTTTCAGTACCGGCAAATGGCGAAAACGATTTTTGGTCATCAATGCCAGACTTGTTTGCACCTTTTGATCCGGGTTTGTGTGAATCACATGGGTTGTCATGATTTCTTTCACCAGGGTTTTTTGGGAGTGCTTCCCTTTGAGGATCACTTTGCGGGCATAGTCCCGCTCGGAAAGAATCCCTACCATTTTGGCGTTTTCAACGACAACCAGGACACCGATCTCTTTTTTAGCCATTACCTGCAAGGCTTGGTAAACCGTTTCATCGGGAGAGATCGTATATACCTCACTTCCCTTGGATTCTAATAGTTGTTTAACGTGCATAGGTATTTAACACCTTTCTTGATAATCTTTACGCCAATGTATCAATGGTTCACGGTTTCATAGATGGTGTAAAAGGTCCTTTCTCCAATCAGTGAATCCACGCGACCTTGAATTTCTCTCCGTTCTTTGCTTTGGAACCATGATTTCCAGTCATCCGCCGTTTCCCATGTGCTGATGACCATGTACGCTTCTGGATTATCAACACTTCTCAACGTTGTGCTGTCGATGTAACCCGGCTGTTCCTTCGCTCGTGAACGCAATTTTGAAAAAAGCGGAAAAATCTCTTTCGGCTTATCAATGATCAATTTTCTTTTGATGATTACTTGAACTGGCATCTTCTCCTCCTTTGTATATAGGTTGAGAGATATTGTAAACTTGCCAACGCTTCTGAACATTATCGGTTACCCAGGCAGTTCGATTTGTGTCAACAGATTATCTTCCATGAATCTAATTTCATCGATACCTGAAATAAGAACATTTGGATCGGTCTGGAGTTCTTCCAGCGGAATTTTATCTTTATAATCGATTTGGGACAACAAATGTTTGATGCAGTTCAAACGGGCCAATTTTTTATTGTCGGACCGAATGATGGTCCAGGGGGAGAGGGTTCGGTTGGTTTCATTCAACATCTGGAACTTTCTGACGGTATAATCGTCCCACATTTCCTGGGCCATTTTATCAACGGGGGAAATCTTATACTGCTTCAGGGGGTCTGTTTCTCTGGAGTCAAATCTGCGAAGTTGTTCATCCTTTGAAACTGAAAAAAAGAATTTGAACAGTTTGATGCCATCCTTCACCAACATCTCTTCCAACATAGGGACATCTTTTAAAAAACGTTTGTTTTGTTCATCGGTGCAGAAATCCATAACCGGTTCAACCATGGCCCGGTTGTACCAGCTGCGATCGAACAGTACAATCTCACCGGCCGAGGGAAGATGCTGCATGTATCTCTGAAAATACCATTGCGTCTTCTCCGTGTCGCTTGGTGTAAGCAGCGCCACGACGCGTGTACCGCGAGGATTCAGATGTTCTGTAATTCTTTTGATCGTGCCGCCTTTACCGGCGGCATCGCGTCCTTCAAACAGCATTAAAAACCGCAGCCCTTTGCGCCTTACCTGCCGCTGCAATTTTAATAGTTCGATCTGGAGTTTGTGGAGTTCCTCCTCGTAATACAGGGTAAATTCTTTTACCCAAACAGCCTTTCGTTTCTTTGCTTTTTCTTTCTCTTTATTTTTATAGGCCGTGTGCTCTGATAATTTCATTTTTATCTTTTTATCTTTTTTTTTGGCCTTTTTTTTGGACGTCTTTTCCAGCTTGATGACATTGTTCTTTAGGGGCGCCTTTTTTTTTGCCTTGTTGTTTGCCTCTTTGGATTTTGCTTTGTGTGTATTCTTTTTACTCATTTTCCCCCCGTTTCTTTAAGATGATATGAAAATCCCGATTCTTTTGAAATTACCCTGGCGGGATCCGAGATAAAATCCGTGAATTATCTATACGTTGCCATGTTGTTTAAGCAACCTTAGGGTATAGTAGCCCGCCATGTATGCGCAGCGTTACGCGTTATGAACGACTTGTTATCAAAAGCTGGAGCAGTAATAGAGAATGTAGGTTGGGAACGCTAGTTTAGCTTTTTTCCGGCTTGAAACATTCTGCAATAGATATCAGGTAATTTATATTTTTTCAACCCCTTGATTACATCTGTTACCGGGTAGGGTATGCGAAAATGTTCCACGCCGATTTTTCTTGAACTCACTTTAAGAATGGCAAAGGATGCCCGCGGATCCCCGTCAAACATTCTTCCCACACTGCCCGGGTTGATGAAATGTACCCCCACGATGACTTTATAAAAAGGAACATGCGAATGTCCCATGATATGTACACCATAGGGGGAATTTTTTGCCAGCTTGATGAATCGACTGTCCGGGGTGGAGGGGAACAACTGGGCGTTTGGATCGTCTAAGCTGCCGTGGAATAGACCGATGCGTAACCCATCAATGTTAAAATCACTCTTTTTGGATAGTGATTTTAAGTAGGCGATGTTTTCCTGGGACAAGTTTTCAGATGTCCAGAAATACATGACCTGCTTGTCCTTTTTTTTCGGTTTTTTTAATTTTTTGCCTTTCAGGATTTTTAAAATTCGTTTATCGGTATTGCCCAATATACAGATCGCTTTGTCGCCGAGGTTCCTAAACCATTGGATGCTTTCGTTGGGAAAGGTGCTGTAAACGGTGAGGTCACCGGTGTTGATTATCCGGTTGAACCGGTCCATCTGAAGGTAGTCGCCGATAGCTTTCAAGGCGGGATAATTCGCGTGAACATCTCCAAGCACCAGTATCTCTTTCATAATGCAGGCATAATAACATATGCTCAGTCCTGTCTCAACCCCATGTTAACCCCAATGTTGGCGTTTACTCAACACTCTTGTTGGGTATGTGTCACAAAGATCATACACGATACGAATTTGTCTCGCTTAAAGGTTAATGAGACATACGAAATTATAATATATTCTAAAATTTTAAGTAGTTATAGTGGTCATAGGTTTTGGCATGCCTGTTGCTATTACAGTGAGAAAAAGATGATTTCCGTACAGATCGCACTGTTGGAAGAGAACCCAGAAGTTGTTCAGCATCATATTAACGTTGTAACTAAAAATTTTATGAGGGGGAGCGTATGAAAAAAGTATTGATTGCATTCATTAGCAGAGCGGGTACCACTGAAAAAATGGCAAACTATTTAGCTGAAGGCGTTAGAATGGCAGGAAATGAAGCCCACGTTGAAAAGATAGCTACGTTGAAAAAGGCGGAGCAGCTGTCAGGATTCGATGGTTATCTTTTTGGGTGTCCCACATATCATAAAGATATGACCGGGGGTATGAAACAATTCCTTTTTGTAGCTGAACAAGCGAACCTTTTAGGGAAGATTGGCGGTGCGTTCGGATCCCATACCCATAGTGGTGAGGCGGCTCCCATGGTTTTCGAAACCATGCAGCATGTATATAAAATGGATGTTGTCGATCTGGGGCCGTTGAACCTGACCGAAGCATTAATGGAAACAGATGCGGGTATGCAAGCGTGTCATCAATATGCAAAAGGGCTTTGCGAAAAACTGGCCTCATGAATGGAAGGTAAATATGAGCGATACTAAAGAAAATTTGATGGATGCCTTTGCTGGAGAGTCTCAAGCCAATAGAAAATATCTGGCGTTTGCCAAAAAAGCGGATAGCGAAGGATTTGTAAAGATTGCCATGTTATTTAGAGCCGCTGCAGAAGCCGAGACCGTACATGCCCATGCACACTTAAAGGCTTGTAATGGTGTCGGGGACACTGTGAATAACTTGAAGGCAGCCATTACCGGTGAAACATATGAATTTGAAAATATGTATCCCAAAATGATAGAAACGGCGATTGCAGACGAAGATAAAGTGGCTGAACGCAGCTTTCGTTTTGCTAACTAAGTTGAAAAAATCCATGCAGAATTATATCAGAAAGCATTGGATAATATTGATAGGTCTCGGGATGTTGATTGTTACTACGTATGTTCTGTGTGCGGCAATACGGTGGAAAATGAAGCCCCTGAATCCTGTCCTATCTGCAATGCAAAATCAAGAGCATTTACCAAAGTGGAATAAGGCGTGATTCACTGTTAACCCGTTGTAATCATAGAATTACATCGCCTTTTATTGGTTAAGTATGTGTTCGGGCACCACACCCGACAGATGTTCGAACGTGTCGGTCATGTGGGGGAACTGGATCGCCTCCATGAGCTGCCACTGGAAGTTCTCTTCCAGGGTCAACTCCATGTACTCCACGTGCCGGGCCACCCAATCCGCCTCCCGGCGCTTGTCCCTGTTTAGGAGGGCGATCCGGCAACCGTCCCCGGCGGCATTGCCCACGGAGACGATCTTGTCGATGGCACAATCGGGAAACATGCCGATCACAAGCGCCAGTTTGCAATCGATGTGGGAACCGAAAGCGCCCGCAACCTTGACGCTGTCGACCCGGTCAACCCCCAATCTGCGCATCATGAGTTTGCATCCCGTATAGATGGAGGCTTTGGCCAGCTGGATATGGCGGATGTCCTGCTGGGTCACGACAATATCTTTGCCGATGCTGGTTTCCTGGGCCCATGCCAGGACAAATTCTTTTATACCGGTTTCAGGGCATATTCGAAACCGGTCTGAATCCTGTTGCTTGGCGAAGGCACCGCTTTTTTCAACGACACCGGCCAGAAAGAGCTGGGCCACCGCATCCAGAATGCCCGACCCGCAGATGCCCTTGGTCTGCATCTTCTCGGGTTTGGAAAAGCTTTGCCAGACATCCCTGCCGATGACCTTGTAGTCGACTGCTTTAGTTTCGGGGTCGATGGTCAGCCTTTCGATGGCGCCGGGGGCTGCGCGCATGCCGAATTCGATCTGGGCACCTTCCAGGGCCGGGCCCGTGGCGCAGGATGAACATACCAGGCGGTTCTTGTTGCCCAGTACGAGTTCACCATTGGTGCCGATGTCGATGATCAGTTGTATACGATCCTGCCGATGCGGTTCTTCGGCCAGGATGACGCCGACGTTGTCGCCGCCCACAAAGCCGGCTTCAATGGGTAGCATGAATACGCGGGCCGCGGGATTGATTTTCAGACCGAGTTCCCGGGCTGTGATGTCCAGACTGTGATGAACATCCGGTGTGAACGGAATCACCCCCAGCGGTTCGGGATCCAGCTGCAGCAGGATGTGGTGCATGGCCGTATTGCCGGCAATGCTGACATCCAGAATGTCGGCAGGTTGGATACGAAACGTTTCATCCTCTGCGGATGGGCTGTTTCCAGATGTGGCAGAATGGGTATAGTCGCGTTTTGAGGCTTGCATGACCAGGTTGTTCAGACCGTCCACGAGGTCTGTGCTCATGCGTTTCAGTCCATCCGGGTTTTCCATGTGGAAGGAGATTCGCGAGACCACGTCTTCACCATACTTGACCTGGGGGTTCATCATGGACAAGGTGTCGACTACCTCTCCGGAAACCAGGTCGCACAGATAGGCGGCCACGGTGGTGGTGCCCACGTCGATGGCGAGTCCGAATATTCCCGTCCCTGATCCGGGCTGGACATGGATGATTTCCCTGTCCAGCCAGACCGCAACGCTGACCTTCCATTCACCGGCTTCTAAAGTGGCTTGGAGCCCGCGCAGTACGGTGATGTCGATGCTCAAAGATTCGAGGTGGTGCTGGTGTTCCAGGGCAGCACAGAGCCGTTCGAAATTACCGGTCGGATCTTGGAGTGTGGGCGGTTCCAGTTCAACGTAGTACTGCTTCACTGCGGGATCGATGGTGATGTTTATGGGTCGGGCTGCTTTGCTGACGACCTGCTTGCCGGCGCGCGAAGCTTCGGGGACGTAGATGAGCAGGTCGCCCTGGACGGTGGCCACACATCCCAGACGATATCCCTGTTCCTTTTCTTCGGGGGAGATGTGTTTTTCTTCTGCGGACTGCCAGGGGCCGGCATGCCCGGGCTCGGAAGTGATACCGAATTTTTTAAAATTTCCCTGTTCGATGCGAATCTTGCACTTGCCGCAAACCTGTTTTTCACCACAGGGTGCTTCGATGTCCACACCCAGAAGACGGGATGTTTCCACGATGGAAGTTCCCAGGGGAACCCGGCCGCGCCGCCCCGATGGTTGAAAAATGACCATGGATGACTTTGACTGCATGTTAGATTATCTCCTAAGATCGAATGTATAAACTCTGTAAGCAATAATAACAGTTAAGATGCTGGATGCTTGATCCTCGAAACTTGATACTGGACGCTGGTCGCTTGATCCTTTCAGCATCCAGGATCCACAAACCAGCATCAAGTATCCTGAATTTTTTCAATCCTCACCGGCACACCCTTCAAAAGGGGAAATCCGCTGATGGGGTCGTTGATATTGTCAAACGTCGTGAAATTGATGCGCCACTCTTCCCACCCGTGGTACATCTCCACAACACCCTGGCGAAGTTCGGCTTTGTGCACGATTTTAGCTTCCACCACCAGTTCCCCGATTTCTGAAACGATACGAACCGGTTCCCTGTGGCTGATGCCCAGTCCGGCAGCATCGTCAGGATGAATTTCAAGCTCTGCCTTGGGGTGCAATTTTCGAAAATGTTTCAGGTTCTGGTGCCGGGAGTGATACAAAAGGGTTTTGCGTGCCCCGGTGGTGAGAAGAAACGGATACGCATCCGATTTTTTTCTAAGGTGATGGGGCGGTACGTATTCCGGTACAGCTTTAAACCCGAGTTTTTCCAGATATGGCGAGGTAAACTCGATCTTGCCCGAACCTGTGGGCAGGGGACGGGACAGATATTTTTGAAATGTCAGGGGCAGGTAGGCAATGCCTTGCGGGTGTTCCCTGAGCTGTTCGACGGTAATGCCGGAAGGTTCCATAATAAAGTGGTTGACCTGGTCCTCATTTTCCCAGGGGAAATACGTTTCACCGAATCCCAAACGATGGGCGAGGTCATGCCAGAGCATGTATTCATCTTTGATTCCGGATATCTCGGCTACCTTGTTGGTGAGATAGACCCTTTGAAATTTAGGATCGGTGTGGATCTCGGACCGTTCTAGAAAAGTGGCCGCCGGCAGGATATAATCTGCCAGCTGCGCCGTTCGGGTCATGAACAGTTCGTTGACCACCAGAAGGTCCAGGCTGCTGAGAGCCTTTTCCACCTTTTCAGTGTTGGGATTGGTCACCGCCGGGTTGGCTGCCGTGATGATGAGCCCTTTCAAGGGGTAATCACCGTTGCCCAGCATGAAATCCATGGCCGTCATGGAATGGCACTCTTTGCGAAGCTCGTAAAGCACGGGAAAGCGATCCGCACCAATGGGTTCCTCATTTTCGAGAGGCAGCTCGTCGTAGAGGGTCAGTTTGTTCCGGGGCATGTTCTCCGGCCAGGTGAGTCCGCAGGCGATGTCCAGCCCCCCCGTAAGGCAGGACAGAACGACCAGGGCGCGTACGTTGTCAACGCCGTTGTCGTGGTGTTCCAGCCCGGCCCCCATGTAAAAGCTGACCTTGGGGCGGTTCTCGATGATCAGCTGGGCGACGCTGACGAGGACATCGGCGAACACACCGGTTTCTTTTTCAACAAATTCCGGGGTGAATTTCTGGGCATAGGCGGCGATGGCCTCAAACCCTATACTGTAGCGTTCTACCAGCTCGTGGTCATACTCGCCGGCATTCACGAGATACCGAATCAGGCCCCAGGCCAGGGCACCATCGGTGCCGGGCAGGGGTTGGGCAAATATGTCGGCATAGCAGGCGATGGGGTTGAGCCGTGGGTCAATCACAACCAGGTTGGCCCCATTAGCCTTGGCATCGGCAAATTCAGCCATAAAAGGGGGATGGCATACCGGCGGGTTGGTACCGAACAGCAGAATCAGGTCCGCCTGGGCATAGTAAGGGAAAGGGTAGCAGGCCGAATCATTTGAAAAATAGTTGGGTGTCCCGAATGCGTGGGCGAACCGCCGGGGATATTCCTCCTGCTGCAGAAAACCGATGGCTTCACCCTTCCACAGGCCCATGGAGCGTGCGCCGAAACGGCTTTTTATGTCCAGCATTTTTTCGGCGATTTCATCCAGGGCCCGGTTACGGCTGATTTCAACGTAAGATCCGTCAGGCTTCCGCTTCAGGGGTGTGCAGATACGGTTTGGATGATAGAACGTGTCCAGGGCGGCCCTTCCCCGAGGACACATCTTGCCCAGGTTGACCGGATTGCCTTCAAGAGGTGCGATGTCAACCATGTTGCCATCCGCGATATGGATGCCGATACTGCAGCGGTTGCTGCACATTCTGCACAGGGTGGGGACAACGCCGTTTTCAACAACAGTTCTTGCGGTCATCATAAGGTCCCCACGGTCGGAAACTGCGCAAAGACCCAGATCAGGATGCTTACGTTTGCGTTCCGCAAGTGAATCGATGCTGCCAAAATGGAGGGCCCCGGCCATGCACATCTGCACACACCTGGGGTTGCCGCCACACAGGTCGCACTTGGTGGCCCTGCGTGAGGATTCATCCAGAACCATGTATCCAAAGGGGCAGGCGACAATGCACATGCTGCACCCGATACAGGTTTCCTTGTCGACGATGACGGCCTCCGTGAGCGGGTCGCGGGTGATGGCTTCAACCGGGCACACTGTCATGCAGGGGGCGGTTTCGCACTGCCGGCATGTGCCCGCAAAAATCTGCCGACGGTCCATATCAACGGTCACAAATATGTTGGCGGTGCTGCCAATGCGGCGTTCGAATCTGTGAAACAGACAGGCGCGTTCACAATTCAGACAGGCAATACACCGGTCGAGTTCTACGTAGACAATATCCATAAATTTTCATGCGTTACATTCAGAAGATCGATATAGCGTTGAAATATAGGCTTTTGTTTCATACTTCATCGTATATGGTCAAGCATGAAAATTTAAAGGAGGTTAAGCTCACCAATAGCCTTTTCCGCCGCATCGATTATGCTGCCGGTCTGGATCAGGGCAACCATGTTTTCAATGTCTTTGCCCAGTTCCCGATCTTTTTCAAGGTAGGTAACGTGTTTCCGGATTACCCGGTATGCCTCCCGGGTGCCTCTGCCCCAGGCTATCTTCGTATCTTCGGTCAGAAGGTCATAGGCCTGGGCGGCGCACAGCAATTCCACTGCAAGAACATGCTCCACGTTGTCCAGTATTTCACGGCACTGACGGATGGCGATGGTTCCCATGCTGACGTGGTCTTCCTTGTTGGCGGATGTGGGGATGGAATCCACACAAGCGGGATGCGCCAGCACCTTGTTTTCAGAGACAAGGGCTGCCGCAGTGTACTGCGCGATCATGAAACCGGAGTTGAGCCCGCCGTTTTTCACCAGAAAGGCCGGCAGTTCACTCAGCTGAGGGTTGACCATCCGTTCGATACGGCGCTCGGACACGTTGCCCAGTTCGGCAATCCCCATGGAAAGATAGTCGGCCGCCATGGCAATGGGCTGACCGTGAAAATTGCCTCCGAGGCGGATTTCCCGGGTATCCGCAAAAATCAATGGATTGGTGGTGGTGGCATTGATTTCGATGTTGAGGACATTGCGGGCGTGCACGACGGCATCCTTGCTGGCACCATGTATCTGGGGTGAACAGCGCAGGGTGTAGGCATCCTGGACGCGTGCACATCCTTCATGAGAAAGGAGAATTCCGCTGTCGCCGGTCAGGCGCAGCATGTTGTCGGCAGAGGCGATCTGGCCCGGATGTGGGCGGATCTGATGAATTCTGGGGTCAAATTCGGAATTGCTGCCCATGAGCACTTCCAGGCTCATGGCGCAGGCGATGTCGGCCAGTTTGGCCAGTCGAATAGCATCGTGAACAACCAGCGCAGCGATGCCGGTCATCACCTGGGTGCCGTTGATCAGGGCGAGGCCTTCACCGGCTGCCAGTTCGAGGGGTTCCAGGCCGATTTTGGACAGTGCCGCGGCGCCGCTGATACGCTCTTGTTTGTAAAAGGCCTCGCCTTTGCCGAGCAGGACCAGCCCCAGGTGGGCCATGGGGGCTAGATCTCCACTGGCGCCGACGGAGCCTTTTTCCGGCACCACCGGTGTCAGCTCCTGATTGAGAAAGGCCATCAGATACTGCAATGTTTTCAACGAGCAACCGGAGTACCCCATGAACAGGTCATGCAGACGGACAGCCATGACCGCCCGCACAACATCCCCGGGCAGCGGCGCGCCTATACCCGCGGCGTGGCTCATGATGATTTTGTGCTGCAGTCGGCGGGTATCGGATTCCGAAATGGGAACATTGCACAAAGCACCGAACCCGGTGGTGATACCGTAGATCACCTGTTTTTCCTGAATCCATTCTTCGATGAGCTGCCGGGTTCGTTCGACGCGCTGCCCACCTTCACGGGAGGCCTCCACCGGAGCGCCGTTCCGGGCGACGGACACCACATCCTCGATGGTCAGTTTTTCCTTGTCGATCTGGATTGATTTCATATCTGGACCTCAAAATTGTAAAAACTATTTAAATCGAATAGTCAAATGCGAGCAGGGCTGAAGCCCTGGGCTACATAGCATAAAGCCAACTGCTTCGTAGCGCAGGGATTTATCCCTGGAAGTTGTGCACCTTATGCCGATCGCCCTACCTTGGACATTGATTATTCGTTATTGAACATTGGGTACTCGCTCTTTTTTATGGTTCTTCTTCAAAGGATTGGAGATAAGGGTTCAAATCAAAATTATTTAACATCGAACATCCAACCTCGAATGTTGAACAGCTACCAGCGGTATCGATGATGCGTTTCTTCAAATGTCCAATAATCAATATCCAACGCCCAATTATCAAGTTATAGCAGGGCTGAAGCCCTGGGCTACATGGCATAAAGCCGACAGCGATGTAGCACAGGGATTTATCCCTGCCAGTTGTGCACCTTATGCCGATCGCCCTACCTTGGACATTGATTATTCGTTATTGAACATTGGGCATTCGCTTTTTTTCAATGTTCGATGTTCATCATTTTTGTATTTTTTCTGCTACTAATTTTTTAACCAGTTCTTCTTTTGCAACAAAAGGGATGGTGACGTGGCCCACACCCTGATTCGATTGATTGAAGGAACGGCACACTTCCATGGCGTTGGTGTTCCTGGCCCAGTTGCGCCTGGCCACGCCGCCCATTACATCCCATGAGATGGCGCATCGGATGGTGTCGTCAACGCTCTGGCTGCCATCCAGAACCAATCCGAAACCGCCGTTTATAGCATTGCCGATGCCGGTGCCGCCGCCGTTGTGAAGGGTGACCATGGACATCCCCCTGGCACAGTTGCCGCCAAAGCAGTGGGTGGCCATATCGGCCATGACATTGCTTCCGTCCTTTATATTGGCCGTTTCCCGGAAAGGGGCATCCGTACCACCCGGGTCGTGGTGGTCTCTGCCGATCATGATCGGGTCCACAGCCCCTTTCCTTACCATCTCATTGAATTTCAAGGCGATTTTAATCCTGCCGGCGGCATCCTGGTACAGGATCCGGGCCTGGGTTCCCACCACGAGGTTGTTTTTTTCCGCATCCCTGATCCAGGTCCAGTTGTCCCGGTCCTGGAACCTGCGGTCGGGGTCGATGCAGTCCATGGCGGCTTTGTCGGTTTTGACCAGGTCGCCATGCTCGCCGCTAAGGCAGATCCAGCGAAAGGGACCGTAGCCAAAATCGAAAATATGAGGTCCCATAATGTCTTCGAAATAGGATGGAAAGATGAACCCGTCTTTGTCATCGACACCGTTCCGGGAAACCTCGGTTACACCGGCATCGAAGACAGCTTTCAGAAAAGCATTGCCGTAGTCGAAAAAATATACGTCCCTGGACACAAGCGTTTTGATCAGCTCAAAATGGCGCCGCAGGCTTTTGTCCACCCGTTTGCAGAATTCCTCCCGATTTTCCGTCAACAGCCGGGTTCTTTCTTCGAAGGTGATGCCCTGGGGGCAGTAGCCCCCGGTGTAGGCCACGTGGCAGGATGTCTGATCCGACAGCAGGTCGATCTTTTTGTCCTGATCAACCGCGTATTCCAGCAGATCGACAATGTTGCCGTGAAAGGCGATGGAGAGCGGATTACCCGCCTGCATGGCTTCATCGGCCATGGCAAAGGTTTCAGCGAGATCGGCGGAGGTGCGGTTCACCCAGCCCTGAGCGTGCCGGGTTGCAATTCTCGAATCATCCACCTCGGCAACGATGGAAACCGCTCCGGCGATCTCGGCGGCTTTGGGTTGGGCACCGCTCATGCCGCCAAGTCCGGAACTGACAAACAGCCGTCCTTTAAGGTCGGCCTTGTGGCCCAGGCCGAATCGGATTCTGCCGGCATTCAGGAGGGTGTTGTAGGTCCCGTGGACAATTCCCTGGGGGCCGATGTACATCCATCCGCCGGCCGTCATCTGTCCGTAGCTGGCCACTCCCATCTGGGCGGCAACCTCCCAGTCGTCGAGGTTGTCGTATCTGCCGATCATGAGACCATTGGTGATGATGACCCGCGGGTTCGAGGGCCTCGATTCAAAAAGGCCCAGGGGGTGTCCCGAAGCGACAACCAGCGTCTGGTCCTCGGTCAGTATTTCCAGGTATTTTTTTATCAGGCGATACTGCATCCAGTTCTGGCAGACACTGCCGGTTTCGCCGTAGGTCACCAGTTCGTAGGGGTAGAGGGCCACGTCAAAATCGAGATTGTTATCGATCATCACCTGGAAGGCCTTGCCGGCCAGGCATCTGCCCTTGTATTCGTGAACGGGTTTGGCCTTGATGGCTTCGGCGGGCCTGTAGCGATAACCATAGACCCTGCCCCGGGTGGTCAGTTCGTTCAGAAATTCCAATGCCAGGGCCGCATGCAGTTCTACGGGGATATAGCGCAGAGCGTTTTTCAGCGCGGTTTCCGTCTGGCTCGATGTCAGGCGAAACCCGCGGTCAGGTGCCCTGCGAATACCTTTAACAAATTCAGGGAGATCAGGGAGACTGTCGTCGAGCTCTAACCTGGGGCTACGGTTTTCTGATGGTTGGGGTGTCATGGAAACTCCTTCATTAGCATAGGATATTACAACTATCCATTAAACTTTAGCAGCCGGTATGGACATAAGCGACAATTATTTTTATAAATTTCCATCAGCTTGCAAATATTTGGATCGCTCACCACAGGTAAAAAATGCCCTTGACCACGGAGGACCGCATCTTGTATATACAACCTGGCTATTTTTTTGATCATATCTCTGAATTTGTCAAGGAGAATTTGTCATTAACCCTGGTGTGGTTGCAACAGCACCGGATTCAACGCGATGAACAGATTGGGGAACAGGATGGTTAGATGAAAAAAAGGTACCCGAAATATGAAAAGATCAGGGATTATGTGATCCAGGGCATCAAGGCCCGGAATTTCACCCATGCCGTACCGTCCGAAAACCAGCTGGCGCAGAAGTTCGGCGTCAGCCGCATGACCGCACGCAAAGCCATTGACGCCATCGAGCGGGACGGATTTGTAGCGCGCATACCGGGCAAAGGCACGTTCGTGAAAAAAAAGCAGCACTACACCACCGGATTTTTTCGCGTGAGGCCTTTTCAGAAGTGGGCTGACGATCTCAAGGTGGAACTGACCACCGAAGTCCTGGAGGCGCAGGTGGTCGACCCGCCCGCACATGTTGCCAAAAAACTGGAAACCGCCGGCCAGGTGATCATCATCCGCCGCCTCTGGTATTTCGATCAAAAGCCGGTACGTTATGAAATACGCTATCTTCGCCCGGACATCTGTGCCGGGATCCTGTGGGAGGACCTCAGCAATGCATCTATTCACAGCATTCTGATCAACAAGTACAAGCTGTCTCTGACCCGGATCAGCCAGAGCATGGAGGCCATCGTTCTATCAGAGGAGATCGCCCCGCTTTTCAACGCGACTCCGGGTTATCCGGTTTTTCATATCAAACGCATGACCTACTCGTTTGAAGATCCGGTTACCTATGTTGAGTATCACATGCGCGGGGAAATGGCCTTCCGCGACACCTTTTCACCACAGTTTGATCCGGCGGATTTTTTTTAATGGGGTTGACAGGGGATAAATTCCTGTTTTATACACCCTTACAGGTTGTATATACAAGTTGAGCCGGGGCATTTTTAAAATATACCGGATATGAATGATTACACATTAGAAATGGTCAGCACATATACAATTCGTTGCTGTGCCGGCGACAAAAAAAATGAAAACAGAGAGAAACAGGCGGATGCCC
>JAFDAT010000420.1 GCA_019313725.1 Deltaproteobacteria bacterium | reverse complement strand
TCATTTTTTCCGGAAACTCGAACCCTGCCCTTGCAAAGAAAATCTGTGATTATCTGGGGATGACCCTGGGCGGGGCCAAGGTCAAGACATTCAGCGACGGTGAGATTCAAATCGAGATTGATGAAAATGTAAGGACCAAAACGGTCTACGTCGTCCAGTCGACATGCCGGCCGGTCAACGACAACCTGGTGGAACTGTTGTTAATGATCGATGCGCTGAAGCGTTCTTCGGCCCGCAAGGTTACCGCGGTTATGCCGTACTTCGGATATGCACGGCAGGATAAAAAGGTGGCGCCCCGTGTTCCTATCAGTGCCAAAGTGGTTGCAAATCTTCTGGCCTCAGCGGGTGCCGACCGGGTGATCACCATGGACCTGCATGCAGGGCAGATACAGGGATTTTTTGACATTCCTGTGGACAATCTGTTTGCTGCGCCGGTTCTGATAGACTATATAAAAGAGCAGTTCAAAAAGGATCTGGTCGTTGTGTCTCCGGATGCCGGTGGTGTGGAACGGGCCAGGGCTTTTGCCAAGCGGCTTGGGGCGGATCTGGCTATCATCGACAAGCGTCGTTCGGCTCCGAATATGGCCAAGGCCATGGCTGTTATCGGGAATGTGGTCGGCAAAGTGGCGGTAATACTGGATGACATGGTGGACACTGCGGGGACGCTGACAGAAGCAGTCGAGGCCATCGTCAATGAAGGCGCCAAAGAAGTGCATGCCTGTTGTGCACATCCGGTTCTTTCGGGACCGGCTGTGGACCGCATCCGGGAATCCTCCTTGAAGAGTATGGTGGCGACCGATACAATACCGCTGAGCGGCAAAGCTAAAGCGTGTGATAAAATACAGGTTCTTTCTATATCCGCTCTTGTGGGCGAGGCTATTATTCGAAGTTATTCAGGTGATTCGGTAACTTCTTTGTTTGTATAATTTGAATTTTCCGCCGTTTGCAGCGTGGGATGAATTTAAATTGGTGATCAAGAATTTATTTTAGGAGGACATATTTTTGGAAAAACTTGAATTGAAAACCAAAGTGAGAAAAACTGTGGGTAACGGCCCCGCCAGGGTGTTGCGTCGCGAAGGGGCGATTCCGGCGATACTGTATGGACCCGATACCGAATCCATCATGCTGAGTGTTCCGACCAAGGCACTGGAGCTGATTATCAAATCGGCCAATATTGGCCAATTGCTCCTGAACCTGACCATCGAGGGGGACGAATCCGCCACGAAGACGGCCATGATCCGGGAACTTCAGACCCACCCGGTTTCCGGCAACCCGATTCATGTGGATTTCTATGAAGTCGACATGGATCGAAAGATCATTGTCAGCATACCCATCGTGACCACCGGCAAGTCCAAGGGGGTTGAACTGGGCGGAGTGCTCCAACTTGTGCGGCGTGAGCTGGAAGTGCTGTGCCTGCCCAATGAGATTCCGGAATCCATTGAAGTTGACGTCGGCGACCTCGATATCGGTGACTCCCTGCATGTGGATGAGATTGAACTGGGGGAAAATGTCGAACTTACGACTGCAGATGTCAATTTTACGGTGATCACGGTCCTGGCGCCTTCACTTGAGGAAGAGGAAGAAGAAGAAGAAGATCTCGAAGAGGGTGAAGAGGGCGAAGAGGGTGCCGAGGCTAAGGACGGGGAAGCGGCGGACGAACCCGCTAGTGAAGGTTAAATGCCCGCAAAGCATGTATGGCTTGTGGTAGGACTTGGCAATCCGGGGACTGACTATGCGGACACCCGGCACAATGCCGGGTTTCTTGTGATCGACGCAGTCGCTGCGACCTGGTCCATTACAATCCACCAGAAAAAATTCAACGTCGAATTCGGACGCGGCAGGATTGACGGGGTTGATACCATACTGGTAAAACCCCAAGCGTACATGAACAAAAGCGGCCTGCCTGTCAAGCAGGTTGGCGAATATTTCAAGATATCGTATCGGGATATGTTGGTCATCCATGACGACATAGACCTTGAATTTGGAAGATTAAAAATAAAAGAGAAAGGAGGGCATGGCGGGCACAATGGCGTAAGATCTTTAATCGGTGCCCTGGGTGAAGATGCGTTTGCCCGTCTTCGCGTGGGTGTCGGGCGTTCCGGGAACGATGGGAACGATGGAAACGTGGTCAACCACGTTCTGGGCAGGTTTTGTCAGCAGGAGAAAGCTGTTCTGGATAAGGTGATCGGGCGGGCCCGGGATGCTGTTGAAACAATCCTTTGTGAAGGTACAAGGGAAGGTATGAACAGGTTTAACGACAGAAGAATTCACATTTCAAGCTAAGCATCAAATGGAGGAAAGAATGGAAGTTGTAATGAACAATATCCCGTTGATTTGTGCACTTGTCGGAGTCATTGGTGTACTATTTGCAATTATTCTTGCAACGGTCGTCAAGAGTGCTCCTGCAGGTGATGAAAAAATGCAGGAAATCGCGACTGCTATCAAAGAAGGCGCCATCGCATACCTGAATCGCCAGATGAAGAGCATGGGTATCGCCGGTATCGTTATTTTTATCGTTATTTTCGCCACCATGGGTGCCAAGACCGCCATCGGTTTTCTGGTGGGCGCCCTGGCTTCATTTCTGGCCGGCTACATCGGCATGCGCGTGTCGGTTATCGCCAATGTCAGGACCGCTGAAGCCGCCAAAAAAGGCATGGCCGCCGGCCTGGCCATGGCTTTCAGGGGTGGGGCCGTTACCGGTATGATCGTTGCCGGCCTGGCGCTGATGGTTACCGCCGGCTTCTACGCCTTTACGCACGACATTATGGCGCTGGTTGCTCTCGGTTTCGGTGGCAGCCTGATCTCGATTTTCGCCCGTCTGGGCGGTGGTATCTTTACCAAAGGCGCGGACGTGGGCGCTGACCTGGTGGGCAAGGTCGAAGCCGGTATCCCCGAAGACGATCCCAGAAACCCGGCCACCATCGCCGACAACGTGGGTGACAACGTGGGCGACTGCGCCGGTATGGCCGCCGACCTTTTCGAGACCTATGCGGTTACCGCTGTTGCCGCCATGCTTATAGCTCACCTGTTGTTCCCCGAAACTTCCATCGCAACGGAATTCCCGCTGATCCTGGGTGCCATATCCATCATCACATCGATTAT
>JAFDAT010000082.1 GCA_019313725.1 Deltaproteobacteria bacterium | reverse complement strand
GTCTGATCTGCACGGTATCCTCCACGCGTCCAAAGTGGAGACACTTGGTGACGCACTTGGCCACGCAGGCGGGTTCCAGCCCTTCGTCGATGCGCTCTTTACAATAGTCGCACTTGACGACCTTGCCGCTGTCGGCGTCCCACTGGGGGGCGCCCCAGGGGCAGGCCGATACGCAGGTTTTGCAGCCTACACAAAGGGTTGAATCCACAAACACGATACCGTCCGCAGGGCGTTTCTGCATGGCGCCGGTGGGGCAGGCGGATACGCACCAGGGCTGTTCGCAATGAAAACAGGGCATGAAAATGTGAGCCATCCGCGGCAGATTATTGACCATTCTGGGCCCCACGGCGATGATCTGGGCCGGTCTGGGGCCAACGGGAAGGCTCTTATTGGCTTTGCAGTGGACTTCGCAGCTGTAGCAGCCGATACAACGTTTGGTATCTTGAAAAAGAAAATATTTACTCATCGGTTCGCCTCCGATTTACGATGTTGAGTTGCTCTTGAAGATTTTCCAGTCAAATGCGGGCTCACGATTTGTCGTCGCACGCCCACTATTCAGGTTCGACGCTAACGGTGCATTCCATCAGGGCAATGCCCCCACCCGCCTCGTCGTATACATCCAGAAGGCCGGTTTCAAAACGGTAATCCGCCAGCCCCCGGTTGTACCCGCGGGTCTGCCAGGGGATTTTTCTGCCGAAGCCATGCACCATGAAGACCGTTTCCGGGTGAATCAAATCCGTCACCATGGCCTGAATGGTGCCCGAATGACTGCCGTCGGCTGCGGTGACCCTGACCTGGTCCTTATTTTTGATATCCAGCTTGCCGGCCTCCCCGGTGTTGATCCAGAGCGTATTTTCGGGCATGATTTCATGCAAATACGGATTGTTCATGGTACTGCCATGGGTGTGCACCGGGCTGCGGCCGAAGGCCAGGCGGAAAGTCCCTTCTTTCGGTTTTGCGGGGCTTTTGTAAGGTTTGAAGGATTCCAGACCGCAAGCTTCGAGGTGGCTGGATACCAGTTCGATTTTTCCGGAAGGGGTTTTGAACTTCAGATCCTTCATGCGGTCCCACCAGATGGGTTTGTCCGTCAGGCTGACCATCCCCTTTTTCTTCATGTCCTCGACGCTCACGCCGGTGCCTTCCAGTTGAAATTTCCAGAAATCCTCGACATCGTCGAATTTGAAATACTCGCCCACACCCATCCGTTCGGCCAGGGATTTAAAAATCC
This sequence comes from Deltaproteobacteria bacterium, assembly GCA_019313725.1. GTDB lineage: Bacteria > Desulfobacterota > Desulfobacteria > Desulfobacterales > B30-G6 > JAJDNW01. Next base: position 9,665 of record JAFDAT010000082.1, on the reverse strand, counting down.
ACCAGTCGGCTTTGGCATTGGTGTGGGGATCGATGGTTTTTTCGCGCATGCGAAAAGAGGGTTTCAAACCTTTGCCGGTACAGAGGACGCTTGATTTTTCAAGGTAGGTGGCCGAAGGCAACAGCACATCGGCATACCAGGCGGTTTCGCTGTAATTGGCGTCTATGGCCACCAGGAGGTCCAGTTTGTCCAGGGCCTTTTTCTGAACTTCCGGATCGGGAAGCGAAAGCAGTGGATCATGGCGAAAAACGATATACCCCTTGACGGGGTAGGGGTCTTCATCTAGCAGTGCCTTGTAGAAGAGCTGCATCAGGCCTGGGCCTGCTTCGAATTGTTTATGCTTCCAGCCGCAGCCGTCCACGCGCTTATCTTCCGGTTTGGGAATGGTGTCCAGGAGTGCATTGAGGCCTTTGCCCCCTGCGTCTCCGGGGCCTTTCTGAAAAATCAGCCCACCGGGCGCTTCCAGGCTCCCCATGAGCACGTTCAGGATATAAGCGGTTCGGGAGGCGTAAAAAGAGTCCTTGTAGCGTGCGGTAAGCCAGCCCGGGTGAAATATGACCGCCGGCGCGGCTTCGGCAATCTCGCGGGTGAATTCGATAATTTCCGAGGCCGGGATTCCGGTCTCCTGGGAGGCCCATTCAGGTGTGTAGGGCGATACGAAATCTTCAAGCTCCCTGAGGCCGGACACCCAGGTGTCCACGAATTTCTTGTCGTAAAGCTTATCTTTCAGGATGGTATGGATAATGCCCAGGTTCAAGGCATAGTCGGTTCCCGGGCGGATCATCCAGAAGCGGGTCGCTTTCATGGCGGTGCCGGCGGCCCGAACATCGATGTAGGTGATCTTTCCGCCCCTCTCCAGCAGGTCCATGATGATGTTGGCGTTTTTAACCCGCATGGACTCCAGCACGTTTCGGCCGTAGAGCACCACGTGTTTGCAGCGGCTGTAGTCATAATTGAAGGTCTTCCGACCGCTGCCGAACAAGGATATGGATGCATGCTGGGTGTTTCGGGCACAGGTGGCATCGTGGTTCAGATAATTGGGAGATCCCAGGGCCCTTAGAAAGCTGCGGTGCAGATCTCTGAAGGGGCCGCCACGGTCACTCAGGGCCACGGCCCGGGCGCCGTGTTTTTCGATGATGGCCTTCAGCTTGTCGGCTATGAAGTCCAGGGCTTCATCCCAGGTGGCTTTACGCCATTTACCCTCTCCACGCGCACCCTCGCGGATCAGCGGGTGCTGGGGCCTTTCGTAATCGTACAGCATGGCGATGCCGGCGGATCCCTTGGCACAGAGCCGCCCGGCCATTCCCGGATCGCTGGGTGACCCTTCGATCCATTTGACCATGCCGTCTTCGACGTCAACTTTGATGGAACACCTGACCGTGCACATTCCGCAGATATTGAATACTTCCTTTTTCATAACTCTCCTCCGATCTGCACTGAATTGAACGCTCAACCTAAGCTTTTGCCCGGCTTGAGCCAATTAACTTGTACTATGGATTAAAAAATTAACATCTACATCTTTTTTCAATCCGTCTTTTTCGTTGTCGACCGCCTTCGGATATGTCTGAGAGGTAGCGATCCGTTTAAACGTAGCAATATTTATACCAGCGGCAGAGTGGCTGGTCAAGAATTCCGTCATTCAGGAATAATTTACATAAACACCATTATATCAGTAAGATGGATAGTTCTGCCCTGGGACTGTCGGGTGGAGACTACCGCAGAATGGAAAATATAGACCCATGGTTCGCAATAAAAACATTGCAGCGCATAAATAATTTTTCACTGCGATAACAGTCTGAAAAAATAAGGAATATTATTGTTTGCCACGCGTTGTGAATGTTTTTTAGTGCAAAGACACCGGTTGCACTTCCCCGGGCAAGACCGCTTCCCGAGTGAATGACGAAAGTGCTTCTCGATGGGTAACTATCTGAAAAATTAGTTTAAATAAGCAAATACAGTTTACTGGAGCCATCAAATCAAGAGATGCCCATGGAATGGCATATTGCTTGCTACGTATATTGAAAATTTCAAGCTTAGGGGGATTTATGTTCGATATTCAGTATTACACCGATTATATCGATAAACTGGGCAGCACATGGTTGGGCAAAACCTTTTACAGTGTCTGTGTTGGTGCCATGGGTGCCGTCATCCTGGTTGTTTTTCTTGCCGGAATACTGCAGACCGGTGGGATTGAAAAAGTGCTGCCGGTGATTATCGGTTTCAATGCCGCGCTCACCGGGTACATGGCGGTGGAAAAAAGCAGAAATGAGGTGATGCGAAAAAATTTGCTCTCCATGGGTTCGGGTGTCTCCATGGTCCTTTTGGCCACGGCGGGTTTGAACATCCTGTTTTATCACTGGGCCGGATACAGCCTTGTGGGTATCGGCATGCTAACCATCCTGCTGGTTGTAGGCGTCATCGCCAGCGGCCTGGGAGGGAAGCTGTGCACAAAATATCTCAAACTGAGTCATTCTAGCTGAAAGGAGGTCACGGTTTTTCAACACGCGATTTTATTTAAATTTTAAATGTTTAACCAATAATACGTATAGGAGGACGTTAATGAGAAAGTTAATTTTTCCAATCGTACTGTGTTTCATGATGATTGCATTTGCCGTACCCGGTTTTGGTGCATCTTCGGCTACCATTTCGGGCAGCGAATTCAAAGCCGGCGACATGGTGACCATCGAAGGCATGGTTGAACCGGGACAAGATCTTTACATTGCGGTGGCCATGCAGGAGATGTTTGCCCCCAAGGACACCAATGGTGTTCACGAGACCAAACGGCTGAAAAAAGATGCCGGTAAAGCGAAATTTGACCTGGATACCAAAATTCCGCCGCTCTACTATCTGTTGACAACCAAGCCGAATGCTTTTGGCGCGGAAGGCAAAAAGAGGTTTGGCGGCCCGTCGGTGCTTATGGGCAAGGGCCAAGGGATTTACTCCACAACGATGTATTATCTGAAAAAGAAGTTTGGCGATGTGGACGCCGGGGCCAAGGGCATGCTGGGTCCCATCAAGAGCGAGGCTCAGTGGAATTTTCTGAGATATGCCAACGAGTCGTCTTACGGCATCAACACCATTGTCAAAGAAGGCAACAATGTCGGCAAGGTGACAATATTTTCCCGGACGGTCATAGCCGACCACGGCACGACCGGGAAATACTGGGACAAGGACACGTCCATCAACCTTGACAAGGCCACGGGTAAATTTACCGTCTCTTTCAAAACCTATCGCCACACCCCCCCCGGTACGGACTTTGACGTTTATGTCAACGGTGACAAGAGCGGGACTTACAAGGTTCTCAAAAACGGTTTCTGGCTGAGCAAGGGATTCCGCTATATGAACCCTCTTTGGATCATCCTCGGTGCTATTTTAGTGGGGACCTATTTTTCCATGATCGGTGCTGCCGGCGGTATGCTTATGGCTGCTTTCCAGGTTCTGATCGTTCACACGGCCGGCCCTGTCGGCATCAACGCCGCCAACGTGCTGAAACCCTCCAACATGGGCTTGACCTTGTTCTCACCCCTGGGTTCTTTTTATCGCTACGCCGTCGTGGAACGACGTGTGGCCTGGCCGGTGGGTCTCTCTTTTGGTGTGGGTATTTTCATCGGGTCTCTCTGGCTGGGTAAATATGTCTCTGCCTACCTGCCCATGAAAGCCTACAAGGAGTGGCTGGCCGTTCTGGTGGTGTTGATGGGTATACAAACCATTCGGGAATTGATGCCCAAGGCCATGGAAAAACGTAAAAACATCAAGGCCATGGTCAAGAAGTTCAACGATGCGGTGGCAAAAGCCAAAACAGAGGGTACATCCGTTGAGATGGGCCGTATCGAACCGGTCAAGAACGGGCTGACCGATTATCGCTTCAAATTCTGGGGTGAGGAGTTCACCATCAACCCGCTGTTGTTTGCCATCCTGGGGCTGGCCATCGGCGTTGTGTCCAGGTCTTTTGGTATCGGGGGTGGTTTTCTGCTCGTGCCCGCCATGACCACCCTCGGGGCGCTGCCCATGTACGTTGCGGTTCCCATTTCGCTGATCGGGACCTCTTTTTCAAGTATCGGTGCTTTTATCGGATATTTGATGACCGGCTATCTTCCGGACATGTGGCTGATGATCTCCATTATTATCGGCGGATTTGTGGGCGGCATGCTGGGCAGCAGGGCTCAGAAGCTCTTCAGTGAAAAAACACTCAAGATCGTACTGGCCATCACGCTGTTCTTCCTGTTCTTCAGGTTCTTCAAGATTGAAATCTGGATATAAACCTTAACCTATGTTAACAAGGGGGAAAGCGGCAACGCTTTCCCTTTTTTTATAGCGGCGGCTTGTCTCGGCGTAGCCCGAAGGGCGAAGACGGAAGCCGCGTACAATAAATACGCGAAGCGGATTTATAATGAATGAATTCTTAGACATCGTATGGTTCAAAATAATGGCCATCACGCAGGGTGTTGTCCGGGCAATGGATATGCTTGTTTCACCGTTCAATGCCCTGGGACCTGCTGCGGTAATTTTACTGCTGGTGTTGGTTACCGTGTGCTTCACCAAGCTTTTCAAGAGATTGTATACGACCAAACGGTATGAATCTTTGAAAAAAGAGTTCAATCACTGGACGGAAATCCGCAAGCAGGCCATGCGTCTCGAGGACCGGGAAAAGGGCAAGGGGCTGGCCAGAAATATTGATCAGGCCAGGCTGAACAAGGTCTATTATGATTATTTTTTCGAAGGATTTATGAAAAATATCCTCACGACCGTCCTTCCTGTTCTTCTCATGGCAGCGTATGTCAACGAAGCCTACAACCCGGACAAATTGTCGAAGCTGTTCGGCAGATCCTACGTTTTCAGCGTGCCTGGTTTTGGCGGTGACGCGACCCCCTTCGGTGCCATGGTCTGGTTTGTATTGGCCTTGTTGTTGGTTCACCTGCTGTGGGCAATCACAAAACGGTTACTTAGAATTTAGAAATTTAACAATATGAATAGACTCGTATTTTAGCAACGAATAGGGAACCACGGTTGCCATGTCTCTGACCCTGCTGTTGCCAATAATTTTTTGCGCTTCTTTTATCCTCACCATGGTGGGCCTGGGGGGTGGGCTCGTGTTTTCGCCTCTCTTCGTGCTGCTGGGGTTTCCGGTAACTACCGCCGTGTCGGCATCACTTTTTCTGAATGGCATCGCCGCTTTTTCCGCTGCCATCACCTATTATCGCAGAAAGCTGATCGATACCAAGACGGCTGTTCCGCTTTTGGTATCGTCCACCTTGGCCGCACCGTTCGGGGCGATGCTGACGGGAATCGTCGATATAAGGGTATTTTCGGGCATCATGGCCCTCGTCGTTTTTCTTGCCGCCATGCGTATGATTCTTTCCGCAAATGCGGCGGCAACAAGCAGGGAACCAAATATCCGTAGCCGGGTGATCGGTGGCGCTATTATCGGCATTGTAGTGGGAATCATGGGAGGCCTGTTGGGTATTGGCGGCGGTGTCTTCATCGTGCCGTTGCTGATCTATGTGCTCAAAATGCCGACAAAGCAGGCTGCCGCAACTTCAATTTTCATTGTGGTGTTCTCATCCTTTTCCGGGTTTGTGGCCCATGTTTCGCTGGCCGGCACTGACTGGGGGTTTATACTGCCTGCGGCTGTTTTTTCGTTTGCCGGCGGGCAACTTGGTTCGAGGGTCATGGCTGAGCGGCTGAAGGGAAGGGCCATCCGTCAGATTTTTGGCGTATTGCTGTTATTATTTTTTTTGAAACTGTTGCAAAAGGCACTGCTATGAATCGATATGTAGCAAAGTTACCGATGCTTACCGGTGTGTCTGCCGGTCTGCTGATGTTTGCCGACCCTGCCCTGGCAACTCAGACGCATGGGCAGCCGGAAGGCCTGTACGTGCATCAGATGGCCCACATATTTTTTTTGATTTCCATGGGCAGTCTCGATTTCTGGTTACGCCAGCGAAATCTCACCGAGCAGAGGGGCTGGAAATACATTCAATTTTCGGCGGTCTTGTTCATACTCTGGAATATCGATGCTGCTGCCGTTCATTTCCTGGATGAACACCTCGACATTCTCGGGATAACTAAAATCGATTTGTGGCACATAAAGATCGAAAATTCTCAGAGGCATGACAGCATTACGATTCTGTATTACCTGATGAAACTGGATCACCTGCTTTGTGTCCCGGCCATGTTTTTTCTCTATTTCGGCTTGAAGACCATATTAAAGACCACGGACAACGCTGCCGGAGATAAAGCCCAGTCATGATCGTATCCTCAATCCCCATATTGTTCATCGATCTAGTTGGTTCATTCCTGATGATCGTATTATCCTTTCTCTCTCTGCAACTCGTGTTCAAACTGCGCAAACAGGATCGCGATAATCTTATCTGGACCTATCTCTGGTGGATATGCCTGGCGCTTTCCTGTTTTGCGGTATCCAGATCTGCAGGACACATACTGAAAGATATTCTGCTCATGGGGGGCCAAAAAAGAATATGGGGCATCATCCGACCTTACAGCGGGGCCATCAATACTACCATGTTTATCGTCGTCGGCTCTGTCACCCTGTTTTTCGAACGCATCTGGATAATTTACCAACTTATCCTCAAGGACCGGCTGGCCCTTCAATCGGCACATAAGGAGCTGCTGTTTCTCAACCAGAACCTCGAAGATCTTGTGGAGGAACGCACCAACGCACTGGTTGCTTCCGAACACAAATACCGTAAGATTTTCGAGGTGTCCAAGGATATGATTATGGTGGCCGCTAAAGACGGGACCATTGTCAACTTAAATCCGTCCGGGTACAATCTGCTGGGAATGAACAGTGAAGACGATCAGATCGAGAATAGGAATGTTCGTGATTTTCTGGCCGATGCCGGATCCTGGCCCCGTATTGTTGCATCTGTGGAAAGTGAACGGTCGGTTGAAAATGTCGAATTGGACCTGGTAACGGTGGACGGCACGCGCAGGCGCATTCTCCTGGGCGGCAGCATGGCCGACGATGTGGACAACGATGAGGAGATCATTCATTTTCTGGTCAAGGATATCGAGAAACGCAAGGTTATGGAAGAGCAGCTTGCCCAGGCGGACAAACTTGCCTCCATCGGCGAGTTGTCCTCCGGCGTTGCCCATGAAATCAACAATCCCCTGGGCGTTATTCTGGGGTATACGCAGCTTTTGTTGAGAGGAGAAAATAGCGCTTCAGAGCGCTATTCCGATCTGAAAACCATCGAAAAACATGTCAGGAACTGCAAGGCGATTGTTGAAGACCTGCTGAGTTTTTCCAGGAAGTCGGAAACCGACAAACAGATGTTGGATATTCATCAGGTCATCGATGCGGTGCTCATATTCGTTCAACACCACTCCCACATCGAACACATCACCATTGAAAAAGATTACAACCCCACAGTACACCCTCTCCTGATCGATGAAAAGAAAATCAAACAGGTGCTCATCAACCTGGTGGTGAATGCCATCCATGCAGTCGGAGAAAAAGGATACATACAGATCTCCACCGATTTGAGCGAGCCGACAAATGAGCTCCTGGTCAAGGTGAAGGACGATGGCCACGGGATTGAACCTAAATACCTCAAAAAAATCTTCGACCCGTTCTTTACCACTAAATCTACGGGAGAGGGCACAGGTCTCGGACTGTCGGTCAGTTACGGTATTATAAAGAACCACGGCGGCCATATATATGTTGAAAGCAAACCCGGCGCAGGAACAACCTTTACGGTTACACTGCCCACAGCTTTGACCCTTCCGGAGAACTGACACATGCAGGCCAGAGTATTAATCGTCGATGATGAACCCGATATGCTCCACCTTTTGAAAAGGAGTCTGGAACCCGATCTGAATTGCCGGGTCGATACCACCCCATCAGCCCAGACAGCGATTCGAATGCTGTCTCAAACTGCCTATGACCTGCTTCTAGCGGATATAAAAATGCCGGTGATGAGCGGGTTGGAGTTGCTTGAAATTGTGAAGGCCGAGGATCCGGAACTGACGGTGGTGATGATGACGGCCTATGGCCACGTAGATATGGCCGTTGAGGCCATGAAGCGGGGGGGCTATGATTTCATCACCAAGCCCTTCGAGCACGAAGCCCTCATCGTCAGGTTGGAAAAAGCACTGGAAAGAAGTGAACTCATCCGGGAAAACAGCCGCCTTCAAAAGGTTTGCAGCGAAGGGGCCGTCTTTGAAAATCTTGTGGGCAACAGCCCCAGGATGCAGCGGGTGTATGAAACCATTCAGATGGTGGCTGCCACCGATCTGACGGTGCTGATAACGGGCCCTTCAGGGACAGGCAAGGACTTGACGGCAAGGGCCCTTCATTCCCTGAGTGATCGCCGGAGCCGTCCGTATATCGCGGTGAACTGTCCCACCATACCTGAAAACATCCTGGAGAGTGAGCTGTTCGGGTACAAAAAGGGTGCCTTTACCCACGCGACGCAGGATAGGACCGGTCTGTTCCAGGAGGCGCATACGGGCACGATATTTCTGGATGAAATCGGGGACGTGAGTCCGGCGATACAGACAAAACTGCTCCGGGTGTTGCAGGAAAAGGAAGTGAAGCCCCTGGGCGAAGTAAAACCGGTGAAGGTGGATGTCCGCATCATTGCATCGACAAACCAGATCCTGAAGGAAAAGATCCAGCAAGGCGAATTCCGGGAAGACTTTTACTATCGGTTGAATGTCCTGCCCATCGAGCTGCCGGCCCTCAAGGAACACAGCGAAGATATCCCGCTGATTGCCAACCACCTGCTGGAAAAGCACTGCGCTAAAATGAATAAGAACTTGAAACGTCTATCAAGCGAACTCCTAAAAATTTTTCTGAGCATGCCCTGGGAAGGGAATGTCAGGGAAATGGAGAACCTGATCATGCGCGGCATTCTGTTTTCCGTATCCGATAAAATCATGCCCCATGAGGTCGGACTGACCGAGAGCGACCGTTCTCAGTCGCCGGTTGTGGACCGTTTACAGGGTGCTCCATACCGGGAGGCCAAAGAGTTGACCCTCAAACAATTTAACCACACCTTCATCGGCGAACTGCTCACCCTCAATAAGGGCAATGTCACTCAGGCCGCCAGGCAGGGCGGTCTGGAACGTCAGGCCCTGCAGCAGATCATGAAAAGGTACGGGATCAAGGCGGATACATACAGAAGTCGGTAGTCGGTGGCTGGAGAGCAGGCGTAAGAATTTCCAGACAATTACTATCATCTTCTTTTATACCGTCAAATGATTGTCGAAGAAAACCAGCACCAAAATCAACGTCTCCCCAAAACCCTGCCCGCGTGGATTGTTCTTCTGCAAACTGTGATATCCAGAACTCAGCTTCACATCAGCTTATCACCAATTCTATATTGCCATCAGCCAAAAAAAATAAACTAGCGAATCCTTGATAGGTCTGTAATTGACCCCTCCTCTAATAAAACAGATACTATTGACATGATATAGAAATCAACACCTCTGAAAGGCACTGTCCGACAGTTGATTAGATCATTATTAGATGAAATTTCAGTATGTTAGATTTAATCATACAATCTTCTAATTTGGGCAATCTCCGAATTTGCTGTAATCTTTAACTGCACCAGTCCCAGCAACATTGATATTATGGTTTCTAATCTTTGAAAAAGCATGGAGGATATTATGCCTGGTATTATTATGGAGTATTCTGGGAT
>JAFDAT010000081.1 GCA_019313725.1 Deltaproteobacteria bacterium | reverse complement strand
TTTTCGGGTTCGAACCCGGGCGGATCTTCGCGTCGACAGATGTCAGCGGTTCTTTTGTCCTTTTGTTTTTCACGAGTTCAAGACCCACGAATAAACCCAACCCGCGGACACCGCCAACACAGGCATGCTTTTCTTTGAGTTCCAGGGATTTTTCCAGCAGATACTTGCCCATCCTATCTGAATTTTCAACCAGGTTGTCCTCCTGGTAAATGGGAATTACCGACAGTGCCGCAGCGCAGCCCAGGGCATGCCCTGCATAGGTCGCCCCGTGACTGAAAAACTGCTCCTTGAATCGGTCGCCGATATGCTTGCGCACGATCGTGGCGCCCAGGGGCAGATAACCGCAGGTCATTCCCTTGGCCATGGTCAGGATATCCGGAACGACGTCCCAGTGATCCATGGCAAACCATTTGCCGGTGCGGCCGAACCCCGTCATAACCTCGTCGGCAATCATGAGGACGTCCCATTTGTCGCAAACCTCTCGGAGCTGTGGGAAATATTCGGGTGGGGGGACGATGATGCCGTTGGCGCCAGTAACCGGCTCGAAAATAATGCCGGCAATTTTCTCGCTGCCTCCTTCCAACTCAATGACTTCATCGATATACTTCACGCACTGCAAGTCACAGCCCGGGTATTTCTGACCAAACATGCATCGATAACAGTAGGGTTGTGGAACGCGGACCATATCCGTGCCGCCAAGGACTTGTGCCCAGCTACGTGAATCGCCGGCTGACAAGGACATGGATGTGGCAGTACCGCCATGATAGGTTTTAAAGCGGGTAATCATTTTCCGTCGACCCGTAAACTGGTGGCAGATTTTAATGGCGGCCTCATTGGCCTCGGTCCCGCCCAAAGAAATGAAGGTGCGAGAGAGATCTCCGGGGGTTATCTCTTCCAGCATTTTGGCTAAAAGAGCCCGAGGTTTTGTAGACATGCTTGGCGCAAAAGAGGTGAGTGTTTGCGCCTGACTGCAAATGGCTTCGATTACCCTTGGATCCTGGTGGCCGATGTTATGACTGACAAAGCAGGAACTAAAATCGAGCCTTTTCCTGCCGTCTTCGGTGGTAAAGCGGACACCTTTGGCCGACACGACCCGTGGTGGTGATTGGGACGTCTGGAACGACCAGGATTGAAAATTGTTTTCAACCTCGTATCGGTCGAGATCATCTTTGCTGTCGGGAATATTTTTCAGATCAATCATGCTTGCTCCTCGGTTTCAGCACTTGCTTTCCTCATTCGAACCTGCCGGTTGACAAATACCCCGTTGGGGCTCATTACTGCCCGTATTTTTCCCACATGCTTCCGAAAACATCCGCATCGGCAACCTTGACAGGTTCGATGGGCTCCGTCAACCAGGTAACGTTGATGAAGTGCTTCCAATGAATATTTTCGGTGGTGATGTTGCCGCCCCAGGTGCCACAGCCCAGTGTCACGGTGGACGGCATGCCGTTCCACAAGTTTCCGCCGGCTGAAGGGGCGTGGGCCTGCCGCACGATGACCCGGCTGACTTTTAACTCGGAAGCCACCTTGTCGATGTATGCGGGATTAAATGAATAGAGGCCGCACGAGTGTCCCATACCGGCATATTCGTGCAGCCTGGTCACCTTCGCGACAGCGTCATCGATGGTTTTATATTTCCACAGTGCCAATACCGGTGAAATTTTCTCGCCGCTGAAGCGATCCAGACCTGCATTTTCGGCCTCAACCATGAGCATGGAAGTATTCATCGGCACCTCGATACCCGCATCCGCCGCTATTCTTACGGCTGAAATGGCCACTATCTTGAGATTCAAGGCAAGCTTACCAGGTTCCTTTGTCGGTATCCACATCCACTGTTCCAGCTTGCTTTTTTCATCTTCGGAACAGAGATAGCCACCCCGCTTTTTAAACTCTGCCACCAATTCGTCGTATACACTTTCGTGAATCACGATGGAAGTGTCGGAACTGCACGAGGTGGCATTGTCAAACGTTTTGCTGATAACTATTTTTTCAGCGGCATCCGGGACGTCCGCATCTTCGGCTACGATAACCACCGGATTGCCGGCACCGACACCGTACGATGGCGTGCCGCTGGAATAAGCCGCTTTGACCATCACGGCCCCTCCCGTGGCCAGCACCAAGTCCACCTGTCGCATGAGTTCCTGACTCCTGGGAATACTGGGTTCTTCAATGTACTGGATTAAATCGACGGGCGCACCGACTTTTTTCAATCCTTCCCGCATAAAATCACAGGCCACCTTGCATGATCGTTTGGCCTTTGGGTGAGGCGCAAATATCACGGCATTCCGCCCCTGCAGGATACTTACTGAATTGCTGGCCGGTGTTGCCGTGGGATTGGTAACCGGTGAGAGCGCACCGACCACGCCGACCGGCTTGGCATACTTGGTAATACCGGTGGTTTCGTCACGCTCGATAACGCCAACCGTTTTGGCCTTGAGGATGTCGCGGCAAACACCGAGGACTTTCACCTTGTGTTTTTTTAGTTTGTGCTCATACACGCCCATGCCGGTCTCCTCCACGGCGATTTTGGCACAGGCGGCAATATTGTCATCTTTGTATACTTGCCATCCGACGGAAAGACAGACCTCGTCTATCTGCTCCTGGGTGTAATTTTCGATCTGTTTTTGGGCGGTACGGGCATTTTTGACTAATTCATCTATGATTGCAAAATCATCAGCCATTACAGTCTCCTCCAATGTGTGAATTAAAGAATAACCTGAATTGGGAAACTATATCCTCAATTCTGGAGCCAGGTTTTCCTGTTTAGGATGTGGTCATGCTGAAACCCAGTTCGAAGGCCTTTTTATTTTCCTCTTTGAATTTGGGAATAATTTTCAACATGGTTTCCAGCATATTTTTCTTTTCCAGTAAGCCCGCTGTGGCACCGGTCAAGGCACCCAGCATGATGGTGTTGGCGTAAATGGGCCGGCCCAATTTTTCGACAGCCGTTTCCTTGGCCGCAATGGCAATCTGGCGGGTTGTTTTGTTCTCGTCGATCTCCACCATGGCCGGATCATAAAGGATTGTTCCATCCACCACCATATGTCCAAACTGTTTATAGGCAGCGGAGGAAAGGACGCAAAAATAATCCGGGTCTTCCACCAGGGGACTGTCGATCTCCTCGGAAGAAAGCACCAGTTGGGTCCTGACGTAGCCGCCCCGCTGTTCGGTCCCGTGGCTTTTCAGCATCGTTACCCGGAATCCCTGATTGACGGCTCCCACGCCGACGATCTGGCCCAACCTGACCACACCCTGTCCGCCAAAACCACTGGCCAGTATTTCAATGCGATCCTTCATGTTGATACCTCCTTTGAATTTCCGCCACCGAATCTCTCAGTGCCGCAGAAAATTCTGGCCTGGAATTGCTGGCGTCGTGATAAATGCCAGTGCGCCAAAGGGTGTTGTGTTTTTCCTCTCCCATGGGGGCTGCGTGATCTTTTACCCACCTGAAAATATTAACAGCATTACGGGACCCAAGTGCGTTCTTGGCAAAATTTGTCGTGCACGGAAAAACCGTATGAACCAGGGAGAACCCGTTGTTCTGCACTGCTTTTTTCAACGATTTCACCAAGGCCACCCCGTCCATGCTGACATGTCGGGCTAGAAACGTTGCCCCGGCCGCCTTCAACATAGCCAGCACATCCATTTCCGGCTGAACCCAATTGGGTTCGGACATCCCGTAGGGGCTGCTGTCCGTGACGATGCCCTGAGGGGTCGTCCAGCCAAACTGTCCGCCGGTGGACTGATAGCCCAGGTTGTCACAAACCAAAACGGTCATTTGAGCATTGGAACGGGCCGCGTGCAGGAGGTGATTAAAACCTATACCGAAGGCGTCTCCGTCACCGACAGTCAGAATGATCTTCATCTTCGGCGGTATGGCCAGTCTGAGCCCTCTGGCGATAGCATACACCCGACCATGGGTCCCAGCAAAATTGTCCCCCTGCCACGTGGCAAATGTTTGCCGTCCCGCACAGCCGATAGATGTTCCCCAGACGACGTCATTGACTTCATATTCCAATTCATCCAGTGCCAGGACGAGGGCTTTATGGCACTGCCCGAGGCCGCATCCGGAACAGGCAGTGCTAGGAATCTTCCTGGCCCTCAAATATTTTTTTGATAGTCTGTCCATTTACCACACCTCCTTTTCCCACCCTTCTGGTTTAAGGGGTTCGTTCTTGAGGAGTTTGTCAAAAATTTCGTGAAGTTCCGCTACCGTCGGCAATTCGCCGCATTTTCCAAAGAAGTGAATGTCGCTGTCACAGGGCATGGCCCGTTCTACCTCCCGAACCATCTGCCCGTCGTAATCCAGCTCCACCGATAGGTAGGTACTCTTTTTATTGAACAGCTCATCCGGAAAGGGCCATAAAGATATCGGCCGGATCATGCCGATTTTCAGGCCCTTTTCCCTGGCTTTTTTCACAGCGGTCTTGACCGTACGGGATGCTGTTCCGAAAGAGACCACAATGATATCGGGATCATCATCGAGAAACAAGGTCTCATGACGGGCAATCACATCCGTGTGATTTCTGATTTTGTAGATCATGCGGTAAGAGGGCTTGTGGTGGGCTTCCACGGTTTCAATATCATAGCCCTCTTCGGTGGGTGTCCAGTCCGAGCACATGGCTCCGGTGTTTTTACCCAGAACCGTCGGGGGAAGGTCGATTTCATCCGTCGCCGGATAGAAATCCGGCCCCATGTGCACTTTTCGATCCATGAACCTCAGGCCCATGGCTTCTTTTTCCTCATCGGTCTCTGGAATACTGATGTCCTCGAGGCCGTCGGTGACCAGCTGGTCAGCCAGAATGGTCACCGGGGTTCTGAAACGCTCGGAGAGGTAGAAAGCCTCCACCGTCAGCTCCATGGCCTCCTGAGCGCTGTTGGGCGCCAGTACGATGGTTTCATAGTTGCCTCCCTGGGTGGGATAGCGGGCGTTGTAAAACTCGCCCTGGCCCGGTGCTCCGGTAATCCCGCTGACCGGTCCGACCCGTTGTGAATTGAGTACCACGATGGGAATTTCACACCCGATCGCCCAGCCATAGGGGTCTGCATAAAGGATGAATCCAGGACCCGATGTCGCGGTCATAGTTTTCATACCACCTGCTGCTGCCCCGACAGCCATGTGCATGGCACCGCACTCGTCTTCCGCCTGGATGTAATATCCCCCCACCTTGGGTAAATTCTTGGACATAGCCTCGGCAATTTCGGTGGCCGGCGTAATGGGGTAGCCTGCAAAGAGCCGGCAGCCCGCCATGATCGCTCCCTCCGTAATGGCAAAATTCCCGGTTTCTAGAAAACGTTTCATAAGTGACGCCCCCTCAAAGTTTAAATAATAAATTGAAATTCCGTTATTTATTTATGGTTTGAAGTCAATCGATCAACTGACTTCCCGGACATCTATGGAGAAGTCAGGACAGGCATAAAAACACAGTTGGCAGCCGACGCATCGCTCCTGGTGTTTTACCTCCATGGGTCGATACCCCTTTTCATTAAAGGAATCAGCCGGGCCGAAAACTTCCTGCGAACACACCTCCGTACAATAGCTGCACTCTTTGCATCCGTCCCCGAAAAGTGCCACTTCAAACTGTCTGGCGTCACAATCCCTGCACCGGCTGGCCTCTGCAAGCGCGGATGCTTCGGTGAAGCCTAGTTCCACCGTCTCAAAGCTGCACGTTCGATCGGCACGGGGGATGCAGGGAATTGGCTGGCGCGATTCCGTTTCAGCCGCATAGTCCTCAACAAGAACTTCTTTTTCGGGGGTGGTCAATTCCTGGTCGATTATCCCGCTTCCCCCGAGGTGTCGATCAATCGATATGGCCGCCCCACGTCCATAAGCGATTGCATCGATGATCGATGCAGGCCCGGTAACTATATCCCCTCCTGCGAAAACACCCGGCGTGTCGGTGGCCAGCGTTTCAGGATCGACCTGGATAAAGTCGCCCTTGGCCAAGGCTATGCCCATGGCCTGGGTTCCCACCGGCATCTGTCCGATGGCAGCGATAACATGGTCAAACACCTGATTAAATTCACTACCTGCTATGGGAATGGGTCTCGGGCGGCCACTGTCATCGGGTTCGCCCAGTTCCATGCGGGTAAAGGTCACCTCCAACCCACCATCTGTTGCGGTTACCTGAGTCGGTATGGTCAGGTAGTTGATGGTTGCGCCTTCCAGCAGGGCAGAATTGACCTCCTCCTCCCAGGCGGTCATTTCCGCGTCGGTTCGCCGGTAAACAACGGTAACTTCTTTAACGCCTAGGCGGATGGCACTGCGGGCAGCATCTACCGCGGTGTTACCTCCACCGACGATGGCCACGCGCCCCTGCATATCGACAGGCTCACCCGCATTGACTTTTCTGAGAAAGGATATGCCATCGACCACTCCGGGCAGATCGTCTCCCGGGATACCCAGTGTCATCCCCTGATGTACACCGCAGGCGAGATAGACCGCATCGTAGCCTTTTTTTAAAAGCGCATCCGCCGATTCAACCCGTTGCCCCGTCTGTATTCCGACGCCGATGGCCTTGATGTCTTCAATCTCCTGGTCCAGTGCTTCTCTCGGCAAACGATAGGCGGGAATGCCGACCCGCATCATGCCACCAGGTACGTCAAGGGCTTCGTAGACATTCACTTCATGTCCTAAGGTGGCCAGGTAGTAGCCGGCCGTCAATCCACTGGGGCCCGATCCCACGATGGCAACTTTTTTCTGTGTTGCAGGTGCAATGGATAGATTTATTTTCCAAAGTTCACCGCCCATTTCAGCCGCCGTTCGCTTTAAAGCCCTTATGGCAATGGGATCACCAAAATGTTGGCTTATGCAATTCAGTTCACACGGGCTATAGCAGGCGTATCCACATATCGCGGGAAAGGGGATTTTTTCTCGAATTACCGCCAAGGCCTCATCGAACTCATCCTTTCTGATGTGCCTGATGTAGCGGGGTACATCGATGCCGGCCGGGCAGGCGGCCTTGCAGGGGGCAATTGAAAGATTCTTTCTTTCGATGTGTTTTTTTTCCATCCGTCTTGGCCTCCGATTATGAAATGTTAAAATAGCTATTAGACAAGGTGGATATAATTGAGAAGAGCTTTTAAGAGTCAGCTTCTATGAGAATGGAAAGAGCCGATCTCTTCATATCGGCGTGCTGCTATTTTATAAAGCGCGATAACATCGTTCTAATATGGGTCTCAAATTTCGATATTATTCCGAGATGTTATAACAAACCGGGACCTTCACACCAGTGTACAGGTTCTATATTTTAAACCGGCGGTTTTGTGATACTATCAAAAATAAATTGGAAATGATATCTAATACATCAGACATCAATTTTGCTGTCAAGTATAAAATTTTGTAGATTTGCTATGTAGATATTTTCCAATATCTCAGTTATATCAATGAGCCTGAATTCAACTCATAAGTGCAACGCTTAGCCGATGCAGCCGTTGATTTGCTGGCTCCCTACCATAACATGGTGTCGGTATTGACATGTGTTATTCTGATAGTTGCGTTTTCATGATATCTTTCATCTACTATTTGGAGAGGCTCCCTGGTGGAAATTACGAAACAAGTATCCTAAAATTGAATGTCGCCTAAAAGCGGTGATTACATCATCTACGCCGACACCCTTCAGGTTGTGACTATGTAACAGAGTATAAATACCCACGCGATATCAATCAGTTGACATAACCCATGAAATTTTAACCTCACCGTAATAATTTTTATTGAAGATTTATAATTGCATAAGGGCCATTCCCATTCTGGTGAATGCGCCCTTTTTGTATTTTCGTAAGAAAATTGATGTTTGTATAACTGGCCAGATTCGCAATTGTTGTGGATATGTACAGCTGAAGCCTGCCTATAAATATCTATGTTCGACATATGTTTTTTTCGGCCTTCTTGACAAATCTTTATCATTCCTTAATTTCTTAAAATGATACAATGTGGTTATATATGTATCATCCATAATTTGAAAGAATGATTTACATTTCGTGTCCAAAAACAGACAGGTTGTTTTTCCTGGTTGGCGCCATATTTAATTTGTAATCCCGAAGATACACATATGTATTACTGTGATTGCACTTTTTGGCATCCTTCAACTTGCCTATTTTCTCCCCTTTGAATGGACACAGACTCACTTTAAAATTTAAGAAACTAAAGAAAACTATTTTTTACAAAATGATATAAAGAGAGGTTCAATATGAGAATGATAATGAATGTGCGTATTCCGCACGAGCCGTTCAATACGCTGACAAGGGAGGGAAAAGCTGGAGAAACCCTACAAAACATAATTCAAGAACTGAAGCCGGAGTTTATATATTTTACGGAGCAAGGTGGGACGCGTGGAGCTGTGGCAATTATTGATGTAAAAAATCCTTCAGAGATCCCGTCTTTTTCAGAGCCTTTTTTCTTAAAATTCAACGCTGATTGTGAGTTCAGAATAGCAATGTCTCCCGAGGATCTTGGAAGAGCAGGGCTTGATGAGTTGGGTAAGAAATGGAGCTAACTCGTTAAGCAAAACCGGAGTACGCGTGGTGCGGGATACATGAAGCCGTTCTCGACCGGTGGCACGTACATCAACTTTCTGACCGAGGAAGAAGGGCCTGAACGCATGGAGGTGGCGCTTGGAAGGGGACGCCATCGACTATCCGAGGTTAAGGCAAAATGGGATCCGGAGAACGTGTTCCGAACGAACCGCAACATAAAACTGGCATGAGAAATGGGTTTTTGCCTATTATACTTGGAGGATTAGTCATGAAGAAAAATATAGGAAATATTGAACGAATTATAAGGGTAGCTATAGGTCTTATAATATTGTCACTTACTTTTGTCGGCCCGCAGTCTCTATGGGGGCTCATAGGAATATTACCCATAGCGACCGGTTTAGCCGGTTGGTGTCCGCCTTATGCAATGCTTGGCATTTCGACCTGCAAAAATCAAAATGTGGACAAGCGTGCAAAGGAAATCGTGGCTTAGTGACATACAAATTGTATAGATCACCTTGCAGATGACTTGAACGGCAAGTTCAATCACCTTATCGAAGACCTACAGGCCATGGTTGACAAAAACCTAATTTATTTTGGAGCTAAGAAATAGATCGTATTTTCACTTAAATAAGGAGGTTTCCCATGAAATGGATAACCCGATCCCATGTTCATGTTGACCGTGTGGCCTGTCCCTGGCTGATCACTCGATTTATTGATTCAGATGCAGATTTTCTGTTTGTTCCAAAAAGCAAGGTAATGGAAGTGGCCAAAAATACTGGGGCGATTCCCTTCGACTCCCCGGGTGCAGAACTGCACCACCGTGAGAATCGTTGCACCTTTGACGCTATTATCGAGGATTATGAACTCACGGATAAAGCCTTGCTGCGAATGGCCAAAATTATTAACGCTGCTGATACTGACAACTTGGATGCCGATCCATTGGCAATCGGTTTCGAGGCCATAGCCATCGGCTTCAGTCTGCGCTACCCGAATGATTTAGAGAATATCGAAAGACAGTTCGAGGTGTATGACGCCTTGTATGCCTGGTGCCGGTTGGATGTTGCCCGGAGCGAATCGTAACAGGCAGTAAAACGGTTCCCCAAATCAATTAATGAGGTGAATCATGATATCCATTAGATCTTTACTGTTGAAATTGACAGCCTTTCTTCCCTTATCTTATGCAAGTAACGTATTTGCTCAACAGCGAGGCGACTATGGCTGTTGGGGCATAGGTCCTGGCATGATGGGGGGATGGGGGATGGGATGGTTTGGTATGATCTTTATGCTCTTCTTTTGGGTCTTGGTGGTAGCCTGTCTTGTCTTTCTCATCAAATGGTTGATCCAAGCCACAAAAGGCGAGAAGGATGTCCCAAGTGGGAGATCCAAACCTATCGGTATTCTCAAAGAACGCTATGCCAAGGGAGAAATAAACAAAGAAGAATTTGAAAAGATAAAGCGCGATCTGCAATCCTAAGCAGACGATAGAAAAACCATCAGGTAGCCCGGGCCAGGTACAGTATTTCGCCTGTGTTGATGCCCATAGGGCAGGTCAAGGCACATTTACCGCAGATCGAGCAGTTTTGGAATGCAGCCTGGTAAAGCTCCGTGAGTGCTTGGTCGTCTGGGATATTGGAACGCCCGAATCCGGCAAGGCGTGATTTGACAGGGTGGAAATATCTATTAAGAAACGTGGACAAGGTATGTATTTTATTGGCTGGAATGACGGCAGAATCATCGTTTTCAAAGCAGTAATGGCATGCTTCTGCACATAATCCGCAATTTACACAGCTTTTGAGCATGAATTGGATCTGCCGCGTCAGATTCTCTTTCAAAGCCTTTTGCATGCAAGCGCTTTGCTTTTCTGGCGCATTTTTCAGTTGATGTCGGTTTTGAGGCTGTTCCATGGTTTATAATCTATTGTTTGACGTGACATTCGCCGCAAGTGGTCGGCCCGCTGTCTGGTCTTTTCTGCTTTTTCAACTCCCGGTGGCACACCGTGCAACTTCCGTGATAGGCTTTCTGCAAGGAGGTCGGCATTTGAGTTTCTTTCTTCAGACCATGGCATTCCCAGCAGCTCAGTTCTTCACCCTCTACATAAACAAGCCGCCCGCTCTCTTCATCCTGCAGGTGATGGCAGGCGCCGCATCCTTCATCTTCAAGTGTGTCGGCATGACCTTCGTGGGAAAACATGACCGGTGGTCGCCTGAGCTTGCCGAAAATGTTTTCATGCGCCAGAATATATATATCCTCTTGGGCAAATGAGTCCGTCAGGAAGGTCGAGCCTAACAGAGGCGTACCGACCATGAGCAGAATAGAAATCCATAATAGATGGTTTTTGTGTTTCATATCTCTCTTTATGCATTAGGGTATAGGCAACTATCTTATTACCAGTCACCTTGGGTCATATGTTTTCCGAATTCCGCACCCATATACGCCCGTGAAAACCAGAAAAACAGC
>JAFDAT010000080.1 GCA_019313725.1 Deltaproteobacteria bacterium | reverse complement strand
CGCTCAGCGGTGTTGCGAAAATTCGACATATGCCAGATATTCCTGCATTTTCGTGCCTTGCTGAGCGGGCGCCTGAACGCTGAAAATTTGCGAACTTATTTCTTCGCAAACCCTAAGCTGCCGCCAGACTGTATTCGGATTGCAGGGAATCCATGAGTTTTTTTACCGAAATAATTTCTTTGATCCGGTAGGCATTTTCCCCGGCAAAGGCGAATCCGTACTTGAATTTTCCCTTGCGGGCATTTGCCAGCGCAATGGCTATGCAGTATGGACTTTTTTTACTGTCACAGGTCTTGATACAATGGAAAGGGCACTTGAAAGGGGTTTTGGTCCCGTTGTTCACCGCATCCAGAAAAGGGTTGCGAATGGCCCTGCCGGGCATCCCCACCGGGCTTTGAATGATGACAATGTCTTCATCCCTGGAATCGACATAAACCTGTTTAAAAGCATTGTCGGCATCACATTCGTGGGTGGCGACAAAGCGTGTTCCCAATTGTACGCCGGCGGCGCCCAGTTCCAAAAATTTGTGGATGTCGTCGCCATCGTATATGCCGCCGGCCGGGATGACGGGGATCGTCTTTTGGGCGCTGGTTTCAAATTCCCGGATGATGTCGATAACGCCTTTGGTGAGTTTTTCCAGCGAAAAATCGGGATCATTTAACTGTTCTTTTTTAAACCCGAGGTGACCGCCGGCCTTGGGTCCTTCGACGATGAAGCCATCCGGCAGATAGTCATACCGGGAGAGCCACTTTTTGCAGATGAGTTTAGCGGCCCTGGCGGAGGAAACGATGGGCACGAGCTTGGTTTTGTCACCTGCTGTCAGGTACCCGGGCAGGTCCAGGGGCAGGCCGGCACCCGCAAAGATGAGGTCGACGCCCTCTTCTATGGATGTGCGCACCATGTCGCCATAGTTGGTCAGGGCGACCATGATGTTGACCCCCAGAATTCCGTTGGTCAGCTTTTTGGCTTTGCGGATTTCCTCTTTCAGTACCCGTATGTTGGCCGTGTCGGAATCCGTCCTGGCGTCAGGTTCCTGTATTCCCGGGAAAGCGGCGGATATTACGCCGATCCCACCCTCTCTGGCAACGGCCGAGGCCAATCCCGAAAGGGATATACCAACACCCATGCCGCCTTGTATGATCGGCAATCTGCTTTTGAGGCTGCCGAATTTCAAGCTTGGAAGTTTCAATTTTCGCTCCAAATTCTGTTTAGAGTCAATACGTATCGCCCTGCATTGCGGGCTCTCTTCCATATTGGTGTACTTGTCCTGCCTGTAAAAATCGCATTTTGAGTCAGGCTAAAAAAAAAGACAAGGAGTAACTTTCCTATTACAATTGTTTTACAAATGGCCCCATTTGTATTATTTGATCAGAAACAGGCAACCGGAAGCCATACACAGGAGAAAAACTCATGATACTGAACCCTAAGAAAAATAATTATGAATACCTGGATGAAAAATCCAGGGCGATCATGCTGAAAACCATTGAATTCTTTGAAAACAAAGGTAAAAACAAACTCAAGTCCGATTACCACGAAAAGGTGTGGTACGCGGATTTCATCGCGTTTCTCAAAAAGGAAAAGGTGTTTGCCACCTTGCTGACGCCTGCGGCCTACGGGGGAGAGGGCTGTCGCTGGGATACCTACAGAAATTGTGCCTTCAATGAAATCCTGGGATTTTACGGCCTGCCGTACTGGTATACCTGGCAGGTGACCATTCTCGGTCTGGGCCCAATCTGGATGGGCGGCAACGAAGCTGTCAAAACCAAAACGGCGCGGCTTCTCGAAGAGGGCGGTATTTTTGCTTTCGGGCTGTCAGAAAAAACCCACGGGGCCGATCTTTACTCCAGTGATATGGCCCTGACACCCCTGGGGGAAGGCCGGTATGTCGCCGACGGCGGAAAATACTATATCGGGAATGCCAATGAAGCGTCCCTGGTGTCGACGTTCGGCAAGGATACGGAAAGCGATGAGTACGTGTTTTTCGTGGTCGACTCCAAACACGAAAATTTTGACCTGGTGAAAAATGTGGTCAGTTCCCAGAACTATGTTGCCGAGTACGCGCTGCAGGGATATCCCATAACGGAAGCGGAAATCCTCACCCGGGGACGGGATGCCTGGGACGCCTCCCTCAACACCATCAACGTCGGCAAGTACAACCTGGGCTGGGCATCCATCGGCATGTGTACGCATGCCTTTTACGAAGCCATCACTCACGCGACCAACCGGGTTCTTTTCGGTAAGCGCGTAACGGAATTTCCCCACATTCGCCAGTTGTTCGTAGACGCCTACACGCGTCTTGCGGCCATGAAACTGTTTGCCTTGAGAAATGCGGACTACATCAGGTCAGCCTCCGCGGAGGACAGGCGCTACCTGCTTTACACGCCCATGACCAAGATGAAGGTGACCACCCAGGGCGAAGAGGTGATCAACCTGCTGTGGGATGTCATCGCCGCCAAGGGGTTCGAGAAAGATATGTTTTTCGAAATGGCCGCTCAGGACATTCGGGCGCTTCCGAAACTCGAGGGCACCGTGCACGTCAACATGGCCCTGATCATCAAGTTCATGGCCAACTATTTTTTCAATCCGGATGAATTTCCTGAAATCGGCCAGCGAAACGGCACCGAGGATGACACCTTTCTGTTCAACCAGGGGCCGACCCGGGGCCTGGGCAGTATCCGTTTTCATGATTTCAACATCGCCTACAACAGCATCGACCTGCCCAACTTGACGATATTCAAAGACCAGACCAAGGTGTTGCAGGAACTCTTGATGACCGCACCGCCCGAAAAGGATCAACAGGGCGATATCGATTTTCTGTTGATCCTGGGGGAGTTATTCACTTTGGTGGCCTATGGCCAGCTGATCATTGAAAATGCGAAAATCTACCCGGTTGAGGACGAATTTCTCGACCAGATTTTCGACTTCATGATCCGTGATTTTTCCAGGTTTGCCCTGCAGCTCTATTCAAAGACAAGCAGCACCGATGCCCAGATGGATATCTGCCTGAAAATGATAAAAAAGCCGGTGGTCAACCCGGAACGGTTCAACCGCATCTGGGAAAAATATGTCGAACCGCTGAATGAGGCCTATGAGATGAAACCGTAAATTTATTGTTATGCCATTCGAAAATACCCATCTGCACCTGGCCGACAAGGTGAGACAGAAACTTCAGGGCGATGCTTTGGCTGCCGCCCTGAAAGAACACCTGGCGTACTACTACCTGGGGTGCCGAATGGTCACCACCGCCCACGGGTACTTCACGAGTGCCATCAGCCGGAAAGCCTGTGCGGCCGTGATTACCGGTAAAAGCCTGCAAACGGGCCGGCTGGGTAAAACCCTGCAGCATATCCGCTATGCAGCGTCTGCCCGATAAAGGCCTCATAATTAAAAAGTCGACGAAATTCTCCTGATGCCGCCGACCTTGAAGACCCTGGAAGATCTATCCCGATTTTCTTCCATGGCCAAACTGTTGTCATAAATTTTTATACTCCGCCGCGCACAACGAAGACCGGCTGTTTTACGAACACAGCCGGTCTTTTTTTCTTCGTAATGCGTCGTTGTCAAACCTATACAACTAATTCGTGTGCCACCAGCGTTCCATGGACTTCCAGCCGTCTATGTCACGATTGGCCGCCAGAGGGCCGTGGGCCACGCTGTCGCTGAGCGCTACCAGTTCCACCCGGTCGAAG
The DNA here is from genome assembly GCA_019313725.1 of Deltaproteobacteria bacterium. Classification (GTDB taxonomy): domain Bacteria; phylum Desulfobacterota; class Desulfobacteria; order Desulfobacterales; family B30-G6; genus JAJDNW01. The sequence goes on along the minus strand of JAFDAT010000080.1, from coordinate 7,252 downwards.
TGGGCGCGGTCTTTTTTCCAGTAGTCCGGGTTGTGTTCGCCCACATAGCGTACACCCGGTTCGAATTCGGTCAGCTTGTAGCCGCCGGTGGCCGCTCCTGATTTCCAGTCGAGCTTTCCGTCCCTGGCCGGAAAGATGATGAAGAAATATTCCGAGACAATATAGGGGAAATCCGCATTGCCGCTGACAAGTTCGAATACCACGGTGCGGTTGTCGGTTTTGCGGATATCTGTAACGGCCTTCAAGAGTGGTTTGCCGGCCGACTTGGTGTCGTCGCCGCGATGGTGGTTAAAGGAGGTGATGACATCATCGGCGGTAAGGGTTTTGCCATTGTGGAAGGTCACGTCCTGGCGTAGGCGGAAGGTCCAGGCCCGAAATCGATACGACATTCCATGACCCAGGCTTCACGTGTTTCCCAGCGTACTGCCTACTTTCACCTCGGTGATCTGATCGAAGTCGGCACAACCGAACAAATTTTTACCCGTCCCCGACACCAGCTGACAGAGGACTACATCACCGGGCGTTTCGGCTGATGCCATTTTATGCAAAAGGCTGTTCTGCAGGGTAGGTTATTGCGCGTGTCCATGCGTGATAGTGACGAGTAGTTTGCCTTTTTTAAACTCAATTCTGCCGCTGTCGTTCTTAAAAACATTACTGATACCACGGGTGGTTCCCAGGTTGAGAGTTTCATTGTTTAAAGGATATTCAAACCCGGTAAGCATGATACCCTTGACGGCATTTGTCAGAGGCATAAGGGATAAAAGGGCTCCTTTGTGGCCCAGGAGCTTGACTTTCTGGCCGCTGTGGAGAACGAAAATTTCCTGATTGTCGTCCAGGATCCTGGTTCCGATGGCCCGTAATTGGGGCGATACCAGAAGCAGAACATTGGCAAAGGTCATGTCCCAGCGGCCCCCCATAGCTCCCAGAATGATAATTTCATCCGGCTTTTTTTGCATGGCGGTTTGAACCGCCAGCCAGAGATCGGTTTCATCTTTGCGCGACGGATGACGTTCGATTTCAACGCCTTTGGATTCCAGGTCGGCAAGATCGGTTGGATCGACGGAATCCATATCACCCACAATTATATGCGGGGTGAGGCCCAGTTTCATACAGTGTTTCAGCCCACCATCGGCGGCGATGATCACATCGTGATTCTTTTTAAGGTCTAAATCATCCGGCCAGGCAGTCATGATACCGTTGGCAAAAATTATTGCGCGCATGTTCACTCCATTTATTATATAACAGTAATCATCTTCGGGTTAAGGTAAAGCACAATGTTATGGCCCACAAGGGGCGGTGGCGTATGGTTGGGAAGATCAAAGGTGACAGTCTCGGTATCGGCGACGATTATCTTTACCCGGAAGCTCTGGCCGACAAACGTCCGGCTGACGACTCTGCCCCGGATAATCCCGGTTTTTTGTTCAGAGGATCCATCCGGTTGCAGGCGGGCACCTTCCGGCCGCAGCAGCAGGGTTATCGAAGTTCCCGCCGCAGGTTGCCGGGATGGCGGGTGAAAAACACCCAGCGCTGTCTCAACGTCGCCATCGGCATTGATGGACCCCTTCAAAAGGTTTTTAAAGCCCAGAAACCCGGCCACAAAAATGTTTAGGGGATAACGGTAGAGATCTTCAGGTGCTGCCTGCTGCACGATACGCCCTTTGTTCATGACAGCGATTTCATCGGCAACACCAAATGCCTCGGACTGGTCGTGGGTGACGAAAATGGCCGTCATGTCAAGCTGCTTTAAGATAGATCGGATATCCAGGAGCAGTTTTTCGCGCAGCGCCCGGTCCAGGGACCCCATGGGTTCGTCAAGCATCAACAGCCTCGGGCGGGGGGCCAGACTGCGGGCCAGGGCAACACGCTGTTTTTCACCGCCGGAAAGGGCCGAAACATTGCGTTGGCCGAGGTCGGCCAATCCGACCAGATTCAGTATCTCCAGGGTTCGCTGTTTAACCTGCCCGGGGTCGAGGTTCAGCATCTGGAGGCCGAAGGCCACATTCTGGCTGACATTTTTATGCGGAAACAGGGCAAAATCCTGAAACATCATGCCGAACTGGCGGCGGTGGGCGGGTTGGCTGGTGACATCTTTTCCGCCGAATACCACCCGGCCGTTATCGGGCCGTTCAAGGCCCGCAATCAGGCGCAAAAGAGTGGTTTTTCCGCAACCGGAAGGCCCCAAAAGGCAAAGGATGCGCCCCTGATCCAGGGACAGCGAGATTTCCGCCACTGCGGGTTCATCGAAGCGTTTATGCAGGTTGCTGCATTCAAGGAGGGCCATTTTCAGAAATCTCCCGAGGCGGCGCGCAGTTTTTCAAGCAGCAGGAAACCTGCCGCCGTGGTTACCATCAAGAGGCAGCTCATGGCCATGGCCTGCCCGTAGTTCAAGGCGCCAGGGTGGTTCAGGAAGCGGTATATGGCCAGCGGCAGGGTCGGCGCCTGCGGTCGGGCCACAAACACCGTTGCCCCGAACTCACCCATGCTGATGGCAAAGGCAAATACTGCGCCCACCACCAGCGCGCGGTTGAGAATGGGCCAGTCCACCGCGATCCAGGCACGGCGCGGAGATGCACCCAGCATGGCGGCTGCTTCTCTTAAACTCTGGGGGATGCTCCGCCAGGCCGGTAAAAGGCTCCTGATGACAAACGGCAGGGCGACAAGGGCATGGGCGATGGCCGGCAGCAGCCATGATGACCGCAGGTTGAGGGGTGGTTTGTCCAGGGCGATGATGAAGCCGAACCCCAGGGTTACCGCGGATGTAGACAGGGGGAGCATCAGCAACGGATCGAGGGTGGTGGCGATTTTCTGTCTGGGGGCGGACAGGAACGCCGTGGCAAGCCAGCCGAAGAACAGGGCGATCAGGGTTGCGACCAGGGCGTAACCGAGCGAATTGAGCATGGCGGCCGCAGGTGCAATGTACAGTATGGACTGCTGGCGGTTTTCAAACAAGGCCAGGTAATAGGCAAAACCCGGCCCGCTATCCGTTAAGAAAGAGCGTATAAAAAGCGCCAGAATCGGCGTGCCCAGTAAAAGCGTCATGAAAAAAAGACAGGTACCGACAACCAGTCTGTCCTTGCCGCTGCGCAGAGCGCCGGCTGTTTTCTTGACCGCTTCGGGGATCAGAGCAACCGAAGCACTCCGTTCCAGCCGGGTGTAAACGGCCATGAGACAGAAGGTAAAAACGATTTGAATGAGGGAGAGTGTTGCTGCCAGGGGCAGGTTGAAAAGGTGAACCGCCTGCCGGTAGATTTCCACCTCCAGGGTGGCCAGGCGCGGACCTCCCAGGATCAGCACCACGCCGAAACTGGTAAAACAGAAGACGAAAACGAGCAGCGAAGCCGCCAGTATGGCCGGTGCCAGCAGAGGCAGGGTCACCTTGAGAAAGATGGTCGTTTCAGAAGCGCCCAGCATGCGGGCCGCATCATGCAGATGCCTGGGCAGGCGTGCCCAGAATCCGCCGACAATGCGCAGGACCACAGTGTAGTTGTAAAAAACATGTGCCAGTAGAAACAGTTCCACCGTGTGGTCCAGATGGATGATCGGCCCTTCCAGACCGAACATGTGCATGCCTGCGGCATTGACCAGTCCGCCCTGGCCCAGCAGTGCCTTGAAGGCTGCGGCCGTGACCACGGTGGGCAGCACAAACGGCACGGTGGTCAGGCTTTGAATCAGCGTTTTCCCCTTGAACTCGTATCGGGCAAAGACAAATGCGGCCGGCATGGCCAAGATCAGGGTCAGCAGGGTGGAAAGGGCGGCCTGCCAGGTCGTAAACCAGAGCACACGGGCGTAGTACCCAGTGTGGAACAGTTTTTTCACCCCTCCTAAATCGAGGGATCCTTCCGGGGCCAGGCTGAGCATAAAGATGCGCATCAGCGGGTAGAAGAAAAACAAGCCCATGAAAATAAGGGGTGGTGCGATCAGCAGGTAGCGGGTTCTTGGGTTCACCGCAAAACAGTCTCCATCCAGGCTTCCAGCCATTTTTCACGGCCGATTTCGATGGCCTGGGGTGTCAGCAGTACCGGTGTTTCGGCTATTTTGGTGTATTTTTTAAAAATCTCCGGCAATGGTACTGAGGCATCCGCGGGGAACACCCACATGTTCAGGGGTATACCTTTCTGAAAATCCGGTCCCAGCAGGAAGTCCACCAGCCGGGCGGCAAGATCTTGTTGACGCGTGCCCTTCAATATACCGACGAATTCAATCTGGCGAAAAGCGGACAAAGGGCTCAGCACGGCCGCCGTGGGTGAATCGTCAAGCTTTGTTTCGCTGTAGTAAACTTCGGCCGGGGGGCTGGATGCATAACTCACGACAATGGGCCGTGTACCGCCTTTAGCCCGCGTGAACTGACCATAGTAAGCCTCGCTCCATCCGCTGGCAACATAGACATCATTTTCCCTCAACGCCTTCCAGAATTTCAGGTGGCCGTCGCTGCCGAATCTGCCCACCGTGGCCAGCAGAAAAGCCATCCCGGGTGAAGAAGTGGCCGGATTCTGAACCACCGTAAGGCTTTTGAATTCAGGTTTGAGCAGGTCTTCCAGGCCGTGCGGCGGCTGCATGCCCTTTTCAATGAACCATTTTTTGTCATAATTGAGGCACACATCCCCGAAATCCACCGGCAGGAGCCGGTTTTGGGGGTCCAGTTTCAAATGGTCCGGTATATTTTCAAGGTACGGTGACGCATACGGTATGAATATGTCGGCTTTCAGCGCCCGGCTCATGAAGGTGTTGTCCACACCGTAAAAAACGTCTGCCAGGGGATTGTTTTTGGATAGAATGGCCTGGTTCAACGCAGCTCCGGCATCTCCGATTTTCAAAATTCTCAGGGTAACGCCGTGCTGGTTTTCAAAGCGCTCCAGCAAGGCCTTGTCAGCTGAAAAACTGTCGTGGGTCATCAGGGTCACAACAGGTCTGTTTTCACCTGTAAAACCGGTGGCGGCAAGACCCAGAAGACACAAACTCAGAACAACTATCTTCAATTTCATGGTAGACTCCTCCAGATTAAACCCTACGTTAGGGTAAACCCTGCGTTAAGGTAAATTTGGACCGGTACTGTGGGATCTGCCTGCGGCAGCGGTCAGCGGCAGGGACCACGCCGCATCTATTGGGTGAACCGCGGTCAAGTTCCGGAAGAGCGCAGAGGGCAAAAAAAAAGCCCTCAGCGGAGGGCAGTGTAGACACGGCTTCTTTTCCTCCACCGGCATTATCCGGATCAGGTTCAGCGGTCGGACCCAAGTATGTTTCCAGGATCCCTCTCAGCCCGATTGTTCCGAGCTCCCGACTAGCCTTGATATTTATCTCGTATTAAACGATGTTGTCATACGCGAGTCAAGCAAAAATTGATTGGACGTGCTACATCGTTCGGGCGCAGTCCGGTTGAGCGCCTTGTGGACGACCACGGTGTTAGGGATGCCCACAGGTTTTCAGTACCAGGATTTCCCTACCTCCATACAGACCGGTTTCTTGTGGCTCTGAAAAACAGTCCGGACAGCCCCGAAAAGCAATACGCGTTAAAAAATCATCAGGGCCGAATGCAGTGCATCCGACCCTGAATAACACACAATATAGTTATATTTATGACGCAAACCACCAACGCTCACAAATCCTCAAACCGTCAAGTTCCTGGTTTCCAGCGGGTTGATCGAATTTAACCTTCTTGCCGGCGGCATCCACCATGTTGGCAATAATAGGTATCGCCACACCACCCTCATTGCTTACGATCGCTTGCATGTCACCATAAAGGGCTTTTCTTCGGTTCTGGTCGAGTTCACCGCGCGCTTCCACAAGAAGCTTGTTGAAAAGATCATGTTTCCAGTGCATATCATTGGCCGAAGCTTCAGCAGCATAAGCCATGGTGAACATCCAGTCACAAGTCACCCGAGCAAACCAAAAGCACGCACTCCAGCCCTTCTTGTTCCAAACATTGTCCCAATACCCATCCACGGGTTCCTTGACTACCTTGATATCAATGCCTGCTTTTTTAGCATGGCCCTGCCAGAGGACTGCCGCATCAACTGCGCCGTCAAAAGCAGCGTCGGACGTGTGCAATTTGAACGTGTGGCCTTCAAGGCCCGCTTTTTTAAGATGGAATTTGGCCTTATCGGGATCATAAGATCTTTGAGGCATGTCCGTAGCACTGTATTTCACAATGGGTGCAATGGGATGATCGTTGCCCAACACACCGTAACCTCTTAAAATTATATCCAACAGTTCCTGTCGGTCGACCGAATACTTCAGGGCCATCCTCACATCATTGTTGTCATATGGTGGTGTATCGGTCAGCATGGGAAATGTATAAAGCAGACCACCCGGAACATTGATCAATTGCAAATTAGGTACACGTCCCAGCAGGTGGGCTGTTTTTCTGTCAGGCCGGTTTATTACATCGACCTGGCCGGTCTTCAGCGCTGTGGTTCGGGCATTGACATCGGCCATAATGATCACTTCAATTTCATCAAAATGTGCGCGATTGTCCTTGAAGTAATTTGGATTCCGTTTCGCCAGTGTTCGAACACCCGGTTCATAGTCAACAATCTTATAACCACCGGTACCGATCACGGCCTCGAAATTCGTTGTCCCAGCCGGCACAATGGGTGTCCGGGTTTCCGCCATAATGTAAGGAAAGTCTGCATTGGCACCTTCCAGTTCGAAAATGACGCGATAGGGCCCATCCTTTTTAAATGCTTTAATGGGGTTTACCAGGGACCGAATCTGTGAGGCCAGATTTTTATCCTGATGGCGTTGAATGGAAAAAATTACATCATCGGCGTCAACGGATTTTCCATTGCTGAATTCTACACCTTTTCTCAAATTAAAAACCCAGGTTTTGGCGCCGGGTTCTGCTTCAAAACTTTCAGCCAAGTCAGGTATAGCATTGCCTTTACTGTCAATTTCTACCAACGGATTTCTTAAAAAACCCATTGAGGTCATCTGTTGATAGACATCATTGAACAGGGCTGGATCCATTGTGTCGGATGTGGATCCACCCAAAAGCCCGATCCTGAGCCGTCCTCCCTTTTTAGGTGTAGCCGCCTGTACCGGTTTACTGAGTAATGCTGGTGATACAGCAGCAGCAATACCCAGAGCCGACATCGTGCGTATAAATTCCCGTCGTGAAATCTTACCTTCCCTGTACAGATCTTGGAACTTTTCCAATGTTGTCATGTTTTTCCTCCTTTTCATGGCCAAACACCCTGTTTGTTTTTGTGGCCGTTTAGTTAATGATGCCGATCATTTTTTCTTTTTCATGGCCTTC
>JAFDAT010000079.1 GCA_019313725.1 Deltaproteobacteria bacterium | reverse complement strand
TTGGCATCTTCGGCGAGATATATCCTGGCCGTGGCCACTTCCGAAAGGACGGCTTCATCGAGACCTCTGTGTTTTTCGACCAGGAAAAGGAATCTTCGGGAAAGGTCGTCGGTGACATCCTTCAGCATCTTCTGCTCTTCCTCGGTTGCCGGCCGGAAGGGCGACCCCATGTCTTTATTGTGGCCTGACTTACTGACCCGAATTTCAACACCGATTTTATCCAACAATCCGGTAAGATCGGGTTGCATGATGATGACACCTATGGATCCGGTAATAGTGGTGGGGTGGGCAATGATAGTGTCGGCAGGCAGGGATACATAGTACCCGCCGGATGCGGCGGTGCCCATCATCGAAACCACGATTTTGACCCCCGTTCTTTCTTTATAGGCCAGGATTTCGTGGTAAAGCATGTCGCCGGCGGTCACGGTCCCGCCGGGCGAGTCCACCTTTATCAGCAGACTTTTTATATTTTCATCCTTTTCGGCCTTTCTGAGCTGGGCCACGGTTTCCTCCACCATGCTGGGCATGGTGCGCAGAAAACTCTCATTCGGACTGTTGGATATGACGCCGTTGATGGAGATCACCAGGATTTTTTCATCGCCCTGACCTTGTATGGTGAGCTCCTGAAGGGGGTCTGACGCGTCGCTGAACAGTTTTACCTGCGGGACGGCGCATCCCAAGAGCATCAACGTCCATGTCATGATCAGTAAAGCGGTAAATGGTTTTTTCATGAAGACTCTCCCGTATAATTGATAGATTTAATAATCTGCGTATTGGCTGCCCTTTGCCGTGATATTCTGCAACTTTAATATAATGCTTAATCTGGTCCCGTCCATTGTTTTTTTCAAAGAGCTGATTGCCGAAAATAAAAAATAATTTGATTGCCGTTGTTCAATCCGGTGATTCGTAAAAAATATCATTCCATGATATAGGGAGGCGAGAGTTCAAGCGAAAAAACATTCTTTTATAAGGGGGGGGGGAAATGATCAAAACTAAAATTACCGAAATGTTCGATATTAAATATCCCATCATTTGCGGTGCGATGATGTGGATCTGCAAACCGCCGCTGTGTGCGGCCATCTCCAATGCCGGGGGCATGGGCAATTTGACCGCTGCCAATTTTGAAACCGAGGACGATTTCAGGGCGGCCATCCGCCAAACCCGGGAGCTGACCGACAAGCCCTTCATGGTGAATGTCACTATCCTGCCTTCGGTCCGTATCACCGGCGACCACCACAAGATGTACCTCAAAGTGTGCGCCGAGGAAAAGGTGGACGGTATCGAAGTGTCCGGGGCCCCTTTGGACAAGGCCTGCGGTATGGAGTATATCGACATGCTTAAAGCGGCCGGGGTAAAGCTGTTTCACAAGGTGGGGTCTGTGCGTCACGCAGTGCATGCCGAAAAAGTTGGCTATGACGGCATATACGCGGCCGGCATCGAAGAGGGCGGCCATCCCCTGGACGACGATGTCAGCACTATGGTGCTGACGCCCAGAATAAAAGAAGCGGTTTCCATCCCGGTGGTTACGGTGGGCGGCATCGCCAACGGCAGCACGTTGGCGGCGGCCCTGATGCTGGGGGCGGATGCGGTCATGATGGCCAGCCGCTTCATGGCCACCAAGGAGTGTGACATTCACAACAACATCAAACAGGAACTGGTCAATCGCCAGGAGCAGGACACCACATTGATCTGCAAGTCGATCCATCTGCAGGGCAGGGCATTGCGCAACGAAACCGTGGAGTGCATTCTGGAGACCGAGGCCAAGGGGGGCGGTCTGGAAGAGATCATTCCACTGGTTTCCGGCGAGCGGGTCTTAAAGGCCTGGGAAACGGGCGACGTGAATGCAGCACCCATGATGGTTGGGCAATCCATCGGCTTGATTCACTCCATCCCCACGTGCGCCGAACTCCTGGAAGGCATGCTACAGGAAGCTGAAGTACGGGTGAAGGCCATCAATGATGTCATAAAGCGTTAGGATCTAACCTATGGTTGCTTGAATTTGCCATGTCTCCCGGCGCCGTCGGCGAATCGGGCGGCGCCCTGCAGTGATAATTGTTTCTGATGTGTATAAAATTGTTTCGTCAGACTTAAGACAATATGAGCAGCCATCGATTGGTATTTACAATTGATTAGCGATAGTGACAACTGCTATTATATTTTTTCTAAGGAAAAAATAAAAAATCTTTGAGTTTTTCCTGCAGGAAGATTCACCGAACGAGATCGGTCAATCCGTTGCGGCGTTTGTGAAAAGATGAAAAGGATGCATATTCATGTATGAAGATTTCTTATATCGGGATGTTCCCGCTCTTGGGCGTCGTCAGTTCAGACTAGGTTTAGCGACTCATTTTGGGGTTGAGGGCGTTGACTTGGAGTGGGCTCTTGAGCAGGGCATTGACTATGTTTTTTGGACACCCAAAGCAAGGCAGGTAACAAAGTCGCTCAAAGCTGCCTTAAAACGTGACAGGGAATCGCTCACCCTGGCTTGTGGGCCGACGACCGGATATTTTGGCGGAGGCATCAGGCGTTCATGTGAACGGCTGCTTAAGCAGCTAGACACGGATTACATAGATATTTTCCAGATATTTTGGCTTGGCCGTACGAGTGCCTGGACACCATCGACGATTGACGCACTGGTGTCACTTAGAGAATCAGGCATGGTTCGGGCCATTGGGGTGAGTATTCACGACCGGCAAAGGGCCGGAAAGCTCGCCCTTGATTCTCCCCTTGACATGCTCATGATCCGTTACAATGCCGCGCACCCGGGAGCTGAGGTGGATATCTTTCCCAACCTTGCCAGGCGCAAACCAGCTATTATCGCCTATACAGCTACACGGTGGCGAGGTCTTCTCAATCGTCCAAAAGGCTGGGAGGGTCCTGTCATGACTGCATCTGACTGCTATCGCTTCTGTCTGTCCAATCCTCATGTTGATATAGTGCTCACCGGGCCAAAAAACCGTCAACAGCTCCAGGAGAATTTGGACAACCTTAGAAAGAGAGGTCCATTGTCAGAAGAGGAATACCTCTGGATAAAGGAATTCGGGCAGGTTGTCCACAGGAGAAGCTCGCGGTTTACATTCAGGTTTTAGTCAGGCAATTCGAATTCCAGCTGTAGGTGAAGATTTCATTGCTAAGTGGCTTTTTCTGGCGCCGAGCGAGCAATTATACTATTAAACCAGCGAGCCATTGACACCACATTTAAGCAGCGCTAAAGTGAATGAATTCAGCCTTTTTGGACGCAGAGCTATGACACAAGAAAGTACTTATTCAGACTTAAGCCGGAATTTCCATTCTGTTTTAATGGGCAGAATGCTTAAACAGCCGCTGCTTGTCGTCCTCATTTTCATTGCCATTACGATCATTTTCGGATGGCGAATCCCCCAAATTTCATTTCGTACATCCATCTATGATATGGTGGTGGACAGTTTGCCCGCGACGGCCCGGTACAATACATTTAAGGAAGTCTTCGGTTCCGATGAAATCATTCGGGTGGTCATCAGGACGGACGGCATATTCACACCCAAGAATTTCAGCGTCGTCGAGGAAGTGTCAGGTGCTATCGAGCAGATACCAGGGGTAAAACGGGTTATCAGCTTGCCGGTAATCAAAAAAGCAATTGAGATGTCCAGGAAATGGGATTTGCAGAAGTTTAGGGAGATGATTCAACCAGTTACCCTGTTTAAAAAGAACCTTATCTCCGAAGATCAAAAATCAACGATATTGACCGTTATATTGACCGTCGATGCAGATAAGGAGCGTGTCATTCATGACATCCAGTACCAGATTGATAACACGCCAAAATCGGTTACAGCTTATCAGATTGGCATGCCACTCGTATCTCAGGCAATGGCCCGGTATACAGAGAATGATTTTAAACGTCTGCCACCCATAACACTTTTACTAGTTGCAGTCCTGCTGTGGGTCATTTTTCGCAATATTCCGGTCATTATCGTAGTTCTGGGAACGGTTGTATCGGCTTTGATCTGGACTATGGGTCTGATGGGTTGGTTGCAGATCCCCTTGTCCATGATGACCATGGTCGTACCGGTTTTTTTAATCGCGGTGGGAACGGCCTACTGCATGCATGTCATATCGACCTATCTGACCTGCAGTCGAAACTCGAGTTCACGCCTCCAGGCAGTTCTGGAGTCCTATCAGAGAGTTTTTCTACCGACTATTCTGACCGTCTTAACCACCGCCATCGGTCTGACCTCCCTGCTTGTCAATCGTATACCCGCAATACATGAGTTTGCCCTGATTTCCTGTTTTGGTTTGTTCAGCCTCCTTGTCATCCTGCTCACAGCATTTCCAGCGGCCCTTATGCTGTTGCCTCAAACAAAATTGCGAAGTGTTCAGAAAAAAAATGGAGGGATTGGTTTAGATCAACTCCTCGAATTCATCGTGAGACTCAATCTGAAGCATCGCAAGATCATCTTGTATGCCATCGTCAGCCTGGTTCTGCTGGGTATCGTCGGCATGTTTTTCATGCGTGTTGAAACCAATCCCATCGGTTTTTTCAAAGCACATACACCCATCAGCGGGCATTTTCACGATATCTACCAGGACCTTTCCGGAAGTTTTCCCATCAATGTGATCATGGACGGTGGAGAGGATGATTTTTTTGAAGATCCACAAAACGTTGCTATTATCCAAAAGCTGCAACAGTACCTGGAAACACTCCCGGGGGTCGACAAAACCATATCCTTTGCAGACTACATGCAACTGGTCAACTACGCCACGAATCGATACAGTCCTGATTTTTACATGATTCCCAAGGAAGGTTTTGAGATTCGCATGCTGATCAACAGCTACAAAACCATGCTGGGCGACGACATGCTGACCCGTTTTATGAATCCCGCCTATTCCAAGGCCAATATTCTACTTTTGACACACATCTCCAGTTCACGCGATTTTTTAGCCATCAGGGACACAATTCTTAGCCATGTCAAAACCGATTTTCCAGAAGTTCCGGCATGGGAAGTGACCGGTTTCGGAATGGTGGCGGCGGAAAGCAGTCATCTTTTGACATGGGGCCAGGCAAAGAGTTTCTCGTTGACCATGGTATTCATCTTTGTGATCATGTTGATTCTCTTTCTTTCTACCAGGGTCGGGTTTATCGCCATCCTGCCGAATGTCTTTCCGATCGTTATTAACTTCGGTATTATGGGCTGGCTAGGCATCCCCCTGTCCATGGTGACAAGTCTGATTGCGAGCATTGCTATTGGACTGGCCGTTGATGATACGATCCACTATCTGTACCGCTACAACCGTGAGTTTAAAAAGGATCTGGATAAAGATCGGTCGTTAAGAGATTCTATCCTGCATGTCGGGCGGCCGGTGTTGTTTACGACTATCTCAATTGGCCTGGGTTTTGCCGTACTGCTTTTTTCCAGTTTCGAACCCACATCGATATTCGGTCTCCTGATGGTCATAACCATGTTGGCTGCTGTTATTGGGGATTTGCTGATCTTGCCGGCCCTGATGCTCAATGTGGAACTCGTCACAGCCTGGGATCTTTTAAAACTGATGCCGACCTTGAGCGGGATCTCAAGCTCTGCCGTTCATGAGCTGAACCAGCCCTTGAATGTTATCAAGATGGGCAGCGATTATTTGAAAATGAAATTCCGAGAAGGCACAGCGGTTAAAACGGAACATTTAGCCCAAGTAGTAAATGAAATCGGTACACAGGTGGACCGGGTATCTGAAATTATTCGCCGGTTGATGAACTTCGGTCAAAAACCAGGCTTCAACAAGGAACCCACCGACGTCAACAAAGCTGTTCAGGAAGCACTGGTGCTGGTCGAAAATCAATTGAAAATGGAGGATATCCATATAAATCTTGATTTGGATCGTTCGTTGCCCTATATTTATGCCCATCCTACGAAAATTAGCGAAGTCGTTTTCAATCTCCTGGTCAATGCCTGTGAGGCAATAGCCGAAAAGAAATCAACCCGGAAGGATATTCGGAACGGCTCACGAATCTCCATCCGAACATCCATACAAAGAAAGTGGGTAAGAATCCGGGTAAGTGACAATGGAATTGGTATCCCCGCTCATCTGATAAACAGAATCACAGAGCCGTTTTTTACGACCAAAGCATCGGGAACTGGCAAGGGGCTGGGCCTGTGTATCAGCAAAGAAATTGTCAAGAGTTACGGCGGCCGTCTCGAGGCAAAAAGTGATCAGGGTCGGCAAACTGATTTTATCATGTCATTTCCCGTCTATGCTGCGCCGATCAATCCGTGAACAACTCCACGGGCTCAAGAAGGATGAAAATCGCATATGCTTAAAGCTCTCATCATCGATGACGAACAACCGACCCTATTCATGTTCAATCTTTTTCTGGAAGCCTATGGTTATGAAGTGATAACCGCGGAGAATGCAGCCGCCGGCATTGAGCTTTTTAAAAAGGAGCGACCACCCATTGTGTTCACAGACATTAAAATGCCGGGAATGGACGGCTTGGATGTGCTTAAAATACTCAAATCGATTGACCCTGCTGTACAGGTAATCGTCATGACCGGCCATGGGGATCAGGATTTGATGAGGCAGGCCATGGAATTAAAGGCAACAGCTTTCATCCACAAACCCATAGACCGAGAGGTATTGGAACAGGTGCTCAAAAAGGCGGTGGATAGCTTGCCTCAAAAAGAATGAACCTCTCTTACCCTGACCTTGGGGTTCACAAATACTGAGCACTGGCGACGAATATGATCCCGGAAGGACTTGAATAATGAAAAGAACACTTTTCTGGCTGCAATGCGGGGGATGTGGTGGCGATACCTGGTCTATGTTCAACATCGAGTCTCCGAACCTCCCCGAATTGTTCAAATCATTGGACATAGAAATTCTGTGGCATCCAACGATATCCGTTAAAAATAGGGCGGATCAGAGTCAATTGCTCGAAGACGTGCTGTCCGGGCGTCAGCAACTTGACTTTCTGTGTATCGAGGGAGCCATCATTCGTGGCCCGCGTGGTACCGGGTTGTATGATCTGGCCAATGGCAAGCCCAAAAAGGATCTCGTCGCCGCTCTGACAAGGCAAGCCCAGTATGTGATTGCCGTGGGAACATGTGCCAGTTTCGGCGGGTTCGGGGCCGATGGTGAAATCGAAGCAACAGGCATGCAGTTTTTAAAGTGGGACAAAGGCGGTTTTGTCGGCGAATCGTTTCAATCTAAAAGCGGCCTGCCCGTGATCAACCTGCCGGGATGTCCGTGTCACTATGACATCATCGGTGGGACCCTTTCCCAGTTAGTCTCAGATGCACCGCTGGATCTGACAGAACACCAATCGCCTATGGAATGGTACAACATCATGGTTCACCAGGGCTGTACGCGTAACGAGTATCATGAGTACAGAGTTGAGGACAAAGGATTCGGCGAAAAAGGTTGCATGTTTTTTCACCTGGGATGTCATGGCCCCCTGGCCCACGGACCCTGCAATAAACTGCTCTGGCACCGGCGTTCCTCTAAAACACGTGTTGGGGTCCCCTGTTTTGGTTGCACCCGCCCTGACTTTCCGCAGCCCTATCCATTCTTCGAAACCCGCAATATCGAAGGAATTCCGCTTGAGCTCCCCGAAGGCATCAACCGCGCCCACTACATGGCGTACAAGGGAATGGCCGCGGCTGCAGCCCCCCGAAGACTGAAAACGAGAAAAACAGGTATATAGGATGAGGTAGAATGACACGCAAAATTGAAATTTACCCGATGAACCGGGTTGAGGGTGATCTGGAAATTACGATTGAATTGGAAGACGATGTTGTGATCGATGCCCGCAGTGCCGGGACCATGTACCGTGGATTTGAAAATTTCATGGTGGGCCGTGCGCCTCTGGATGGATTGGTCATAACTCCCCGAATCTGCGGAATTTGCAGCACGTCCCACTTATATGCCGCGGCCAGTGCCTTGGATATGCATTTTAATGTAGATGTGCCTTGCCATGCCGCTTGGGTCAGAAATATTACCGCGATGACGGAAATGCTCCAGAACGACTTCCGCCAGGCCTTTTTGTTATTCATGCCCGATTTCACCGATACCGCTTATGAGGAAGAGCCTCTCTATGCCGATATGGTAAAACGTTATGCTCCGTTAGAAGGATCCTCTGTGCGTCAGGCCATTGACGAGACACGCAGGATATTGGAAATTATCTCCATACTCGGCGGACAGTGGCCGCACTCCTCCTTTATGGTGCCGGGAGGTGTCGTGTCCATGCCCAGCAACAATGAATTAAACCGCTGCGCCTATCTGCTGAATAATTTTAAACAATGGTACGAACACCAGGTGCTGGGTTGCAACCTTGAAAGATGGCAAGCTGTTCAGACAAAAGCCGATTTGATTTCCTGGATCAAGGAAAGTGAAACGCACCTTAAAAGCGACCTTGGGTATTTCATCCGCTTCGCAGCCAAGGCAGGCTTGCATAAAATCGGTAAGGGGCATGGCAATTTCATCAGCTTCGGGATGCCGGGCCTTGAGATCGAGTCGGAAAGACAGACGAGGGTCGGCCAGATTCCCTTAACAGTAGGAGGATTTTTTTCGGACAATCGTCTATCCTCCATGAATCAGGAAAATATTACCGAAGATGTTTCGCATTCATGGTTTGCCAGCAGCGGAACCAGTCAACATCCCTATCAGGGACAGAGTTCACCTTATGCCACAGGGAGTGAAGATCTGAGATATTCCTGGGCCAAGGCTCCTCGATACAAAGGAATGCCGGCTGAAACCGGCCCGTTAGCTGAAATGGTTATCTCTTCGAACCCCCTGTTTATCGATTTTATACAGCTGGATGGCCCGAGTGCATTTCTCAGGGAATTAGCCAGGCTGGTCCGAGCCGCGACCGTCATTCCTGCTGTTGAACGCTGTATTAAAAACGCCATATCGACACCGGGGCAATACTACATAGACCACGGCGAAATAGAAAATCAATTGGGGCACGGCTTGGTTGAGGCGCCCCGAGGAGCCTTGGGGCACTGGGTTAAAATCAAGGACAACAAAATTTCATCCTACCAGATCATTACCCCCACCGCCTGGAACGCCTCACCTCGTGACGCAGATGGCGTCCGGGGCCCCTGGGAGGAGGCGCTGGTCGGAACAAGGGTAAAAAATCCAGAAAACCCGTTGGAGATTCATCATGTTGTCCGATCGTTTGATCCGTGCCTGGTGTGTACCGTGCATGCGATTGACTTGAGGTGAACCTATGAGTAATGTATCCGTTTTATCAACGAAATCCTCTGCTTTGGGATACGAATCCTATCAGGATCTGTTGAGAGAGAACGATATTTTGAGGCAGGAGATTCGGGAAGCACGCAAAGCAGCCGAAATTACAGCTGATCTGGTCGTCAAGCAGTTTGAAGAAACGGAAAGGGTTCTGCAACGGTTTCAGGTTGCCAACGCCCAGCGCAAAACCGTACTGGACTCAGCCACACAAATTTCCATCATTGCTACTAATCCTCAGGGAATCATCACTGTTTTCAACAAAGGTGCCGAAAGTATGCTGGGTTACAAAGCCGAGGAGGTCATCGACCGGCAGAGCCCCTTGATTTTTCACCTGGAAACAGACCTTGAAATGCGCAGCCAGCTGATCAGCAAAAAGCTGGATTATCCGGTAGAAGACGTGGATCTTTTTTTTGCCTATGCAGCCGAAGAGCCGCCTGAATATTACGAGTGGACCTACATTCATAAAACCGGTAAACACATCCCCGTCAGAATGTCCATTAACGCTTTGTCTGGCCCGTACGGTTCGGTTGAGGGTTTTCTGTGCATCGCACGTGATGTCAGCGAACAAAAGCGGTCCGAAAAAGCGCTCATGGAAAGTGAACGGAAATACCGTCTTCTCATCCGTAACCTGCCGAATGTCATCTACAAAGGTTCCCTGGATGGGGACATCGACTTTTTTGATGACAAAATTGAAAATTTGACCGGATACACCCGGCATGATTTTTCGACACGCAAAATGAACTGGTTTGACCTCGTCCACCAGGACGACCTCGAATATGCTAAGGATATTTTCAGGCATGCACTCAGAACAGATCAAATGTATATTCGAGAGTACCGATTCAAATCCAAAAACGGAAACATCGTCTGGGTGGAAGAAGGCGGCCAGATTATTTATGGGGAGGATGGTGAAGTCGAGTTTGTCACCGGGGCTTTTTTGGACATCACAGTGCGCAAACTGGCGGAAATGGCCCTGCATGAATCAGAAAAAAATTATCGATCGCTGTTTGACAGCGGGCCTAACCCCATATTTGTATTGGACCGTGACCGCTTTGAAATCCTGGACGCCAACCCCAGCGCCGAGGAAACCTACGGTTACAGTAAAAAAGAACTCATGGGTCGCCCATTCTCAGACCTCGGGCCGTCGGGTGATGAAAATTTTATCGAAAAAATGAAGATCGGGGTGGCCAACTCCGAAGAACGCTTGAGTGCATGCGTGATCAGTCTGAAGGATCAGCACTTCAAGAAGGGCAATCAGCCGTTTTACGTGCGGGTGACAGTCTGCCCGACCCGCTATCACCAGCGCCAGGCCATCATCGTGGCGGTAACGGATATCACCGAATTGCTCGAAAAAGATGCTCAACTCGTCCAGGCCAGCAAAATGACCACCCTCGGGCAGATGTCTGCAGGTATTGCCCACGAACTTAACCAGCCGTTGAATGCTATCAAAATGGGCAGTGAGTACCTGCAAATGATTATGGAAAAGAACCATCATAACCTGCAGTCGGAACTGATCGATGTCGCCAGAAAGGTCAGCGAACAGGTCGATCGTGCATCTGCAATCATCAACCTGCTGCGTGAGTTCGGTCACAAACCCGATTTCAAGAAAGAGCATGTCAATATAAATGTCATCATCAAGGCGGTACTCGGTATCATCGGACAGCAACTCAAGCTTCACAATATTGATATCATTCTTGATCTTGATAAATCCATACCACCGATCATGGCCCAGGCCAACCGCCTGGAGCAGGTATTCTTCAATTTGC
>JAFDAT010000078.1 GCA_019313725.1 Deltaproteobacteria bacterium | reverse complement strand
AATTTCAGGATCCTGAAAGCTTCTGCCCATCAGTCTTTTTACACCGGTTATGGTATTTTCCGGGTCCTGCTTGATCCACTCTATAGCACTTTTGCCAACAATGAAATTTGCTGACTTCCCGATGTTCAAAAACTTTCGACCAACTTTTTTCATTGTAACACAAGAAGGTGTGATAAAATCCCCCTCGGCATTTTTAATAATTTCCGTGTTTACTTTTTTAATACCGACAACGGAATTAGTGGTTCCCAGATCGATCCCGATTGATTTTGCCATTTCTTATCCTTTCGACAACGTTACTATCCAACCAATTAAAAAAATCAAATACAATATATGCCCAAGACAATCAATCAATACACTGGATAATACGTATTTTTTTCAATCATACGCCTTCAGATGGATTGAGCTGACTCCGGTCGCAAATGCAAGTTTGACCCCGGGGGCTATGCACCAGCGTATCATGTGATGTTCCGGATAGTCTGAAACCTGATCAAAGACAGGCAAAGGGTATGCCGGCAATTTGTTCGTCATACAGGCGGGGACTTTGGTCATTATTGATGACCAATCCAAAGCGGCAGTTATGATCCCTGATAAAATCTTTCAGTGCCCGTAACTGCTTTGGCGGCACGCTCTGGGTATATTTTATTTCAATGGGGATCAGTCCAAATTCACCATCGAGTATCAGATCGACTTCGGCACCCCCGCCTGTTCGGTAATAATAGTAGTCGAATCCTGCACCGGTTGTATTGAGGCCGCGGATGATTTCCTCGATGACCAGCCCTTCCCAAGAGCGGCCCTTAACCGGATGGGTGGCCAGAAGATCCATGTCCGAAATTCGTAGCAGGTAATGGAGAAGGCCGCTGTCACGAAAATACCCCTTTGGATGTTTTACGATCCGTTTCAAAGCATTTTGTGTATAGGCGGGGACGGTTCGCCATAAAAAAATTCCGTCGGCAATTTCAAAATAATCCCGGACCGTGGGTTGGGATACACCGAGTGATCGCGCTACATCGGAATAATTGATGACATTTCCGGAGACGCCGGCCAGGATCTGCACAAACAGACGGAATCTGTTTTCGTTTATGCCGGGGAATAGTTTTGCCACGTCTCGATAAAGATAGGTGCCGGCATATTGATTCATCCAGATAGAATGAAATCGGGTGCTTTTTTTTAACCATGGCTCCGGATATCCACCCTTGAACCAGAATTCATGAACATCTCGTATACGCCCAAGCGGCTTAAGCTCACCGATAAAATCACGAGCATGCACCCTGTCGGTTAAAAACTGGAAAAATGACGGTGACAGTTCTTTTCTTACTTCGGAAAAGGAAAACGGCGCCATTTCTATGATGCCGATTCGTCCGGCAAGGCTCTCGGAAATGGCTCGAACCAGTTTGGGGGAACTGGAGCCGGTGATGACAAATCGGCCAACGCTTTGCCGGTCCCTGTCCACCGCCACGCGCAAGGCAGCAAACAACTCCGGCCGCAACTGAGCCTCATCGATCGCAATTTTGTCGGGATTCAAGCGAAAAAACAGATCGGGGTCCTGAGAAAGACTTTGAAAATCACTTTGCTTTTCAAGGTCAAATACTTTCCAATCCTTGGGGAGTGTTTGCAGAAGCGTCGTTTTTCCGCACTGCCGGGAACCAATGAGAGCTACGCAGGGAAAAAAAGCAAGATATTCCTTCAACAGTTTTTCATATTGGCGAATCATGCCTTGTAATTTAAAACATAGAATTTGAAATTACAAGGTAAATTTTTATCAAACCAAGGAACTCATTTTTATCCACAATTCAAGCTTGATATTTTCTTAAAAGTCTTAAAACGCTCTTTAGCGTCATTCCCGCGAAGGCGGGAATCCAGTGTTTTCAAATAGTTCTGGATGCCTGCCTTCGCAGGCATGACGGAATTTCGGACTTTTTGCGAGTCTGTCAAGCTTTGGCCCCGGGTGATCTTTTCAGGTGTGCCGGCCTCGAGTTTCAGGAAAAACTTGACTGTTTTTTAAAGATAAGCTAAAAAATAGATTCGTCCTACCGTTTCCACTCTCAAAATAAAACCTTGTTTTCTCCCAACCGGAAAGCAATTTCGAATATCAGCGGAGGTTTTTTATGGAATCACCGCCGAACAGATGTCATGCTCCCAAGGCGACCCGGAGAAATTTTATAAAGGCCCTCTTTGCTGCTCGCAAGCGTGCCAGGCAAGATACACCCCTCAACAAGCGATTTTGCTGCTGCGCCAACTGCCGTCACTATGTTCCGCCGAATGATCCGATGATGCTGGACGGCCCACTGGCAAGCTATTGCAAACACCCTGAAAGAGTTGGATCACGTTATATCTGCGACGCAACCTTCATTGCCGCAGCCGGGCTTTATAGAAAGCCGGGGGACAAACTGAATAAAGAATGTTGTTTGGTGTAATATCAAGCGGGTTGGATGCTAAAAATAAAGAGGCGGGTTGATTATGTTGACGGTTCGAGGTGAAAAGTATATAATACGAAAGTAAATATGTAAGAGAGGTAACAATCCATGCCGAGAATTACGCGAATGGTGATATCGGATCAGCCTGCGGTGTATCATATCGTATCACGCACGGTATTATCCGGATATCCTCTGGGGGCCAAGGAGAAAGATTTTCTGTTAAAACAGATCAAGCGGCTATCGAAATTGTATTTCGCTGAAATTATCGGGTTTTGCTTGATGGGTGACCATTTCCACCTGCTGGTAAAGATGTTTCCGGCTACTGATTTCAGTGAGAGCAGCATAAGAAAGCGGTGCCGGCGTCATTATGGGGATGACTACACCATCCCCAAAGACCGGTTGCCACTTATAAGGGACAAGCTGGCAAGCCTTTCGGAGTTTGTTAAGGATGTTAAAATTCACCTTACCCGCTATTACAACCGTCACTACAACAGGCGAGGCTTTTTCTGGGCGGAACGTTTCAAAAGCGTCATCGTAGAAGCAGGAGCAGCACTTGTAAACTGCCTCGTTTACATCGACCTGAATCCACTGCGGGCGGGTATAGTAAAAAAACCGGAGGATTACCGTTGGGTTTCCATCGGATATCATATACAGACCAATAATAAGGACAATTTCCTCTCCACCGATTTCGGTTTTGAGGAATTCAATGCACGCAGCCAAAAGGAGCGGGTCCGGCGCTATCGGAATTACATGTATAACGCCGGTTCCATCGACCGTCCGGGTAAGGTCATCGATCCCCGGCAACTGATAAGGGAAAAGAAGAGGGGTGTTGAAATAACCCAGGCCGGCCGACTGCGCTACCGCAACCGATATTTTACGGATTCCGGTATTATCGGATCGGAAGCGTTCGTTTCTACTCATTACCAGCGCTTCAAGCATCATTTTACGTGCAAGCACGAGAAGAAACCCAAACCTATCCAGGGTCTTTCCGGGATTTACTCCATGAAACGGCTTTCCGAACTGATCTGATGGATTCGGGGTTGTCGTGGGATCGCGATCGGATTGGTCGTGGGGTTGGACCAGGACAAGCTGTTGAATTATTATGATATGGTAGTGGAAAAGAGGGAAAAACAAGCGTAGAGGATCATTTTCAGGGTTAAGGTGTTTATTCGCCGGAGTAATCGTATAGAGCTTTTTCACCCGTTTTTTGACGTGGTTTTGAGAAAGGCATTCACCGCGGCATAGGCTGTGGCAATGGCCAGCCCGGAACCGCATTTCATGCGCATCCAGTCCTGGTGCGCCAGGATGGAGCCGGCGGCAAACAGGTTGTCGTCGGCCGGTTTGCCGGAGCCGTCCAGGGGCCTGAAGCGGTTATCGATTTCCAGCCCGGCCTGGTTGATCAGGTGCCCGCGGGGATCCATGAAATCAAACCGGTGCCATTCCGGGCGCACGCCGGGCTGGTACACCGGGAGATCCAGCAGCGGTTCCCGGATGGTTTTTCGATCGGCATAGAGGCCCTTTCCCAGAAAACGGCCGGTGGCCAGAATCACACCCCTGGCGTGAATTCTGGAAACCGGCGCGTCGTTTCCAACTTCCAGCAGAAATTCATCGTTATTTTTACTGATCCGTGAAACCCGGTTCCGGTATTTGAGCCTGACGCCCTTTTCGGGGAGTTTCATCTCAAATGTTTCCCTGATCCGCAATCCGGGGATGGAGGGCGGCATGGTGGGGATTTCAAAAAGGGGAACGCCGATCATATCTTCCAGGTCCTGTTGAACATCCTGTGAGTCCTGCATGCCGAGGATCGCTGGAACCCCGACGATGCGGGCGTCCTTGATCAGCGGCCTGATAATGTCTGCCAGCTTTTTTCGGTTTTCGGGAACCGCCAGGGACCGGGCCATGGGTTCTGTATACATTTCCTGAACGCTGCGCATATCCGGAAATTCGATGCGCTCATGCCGCACGCCCGGCCACACCGGTTTCAACGTTTCCGTAATCTGCCGGGCACTGAACCCCCGCAAGCCCCGAATGTCGATGATCAGGCCGGGCTTTTTTTCATGAAGGGCCTGTACGCCGTTCCACATGGTCCGGGGAACGTAATAGGTCTGTTTGCGCGTGCCCAGAGAAGTGATTACATGGGAGTTACGCTCCTCATTTACTTGATAGGCCAGGCCGGAATCCGCCAAAAAAACAACCGTTTCAGAAAGCGCTTTGCGGATATGGCTCTTTTTTATGCGGGAATAGGGGTGGTCCGGCAGGTCACCAGAGAGCCGGTCAAGGGCTTCCCAGGGGTTGTCCCAGGTTCTCCCCTCTTCAACCGGATGAACAGCCAGAAGGTCCAGAAGGCCGCTTGAGAAAATGATCTGGCTGGCGATACCGATCTGTACTGTGTCGATGCCCCTGTTGGCGGCAAACAGGGATGCCGCCATACCGGCCATGCCGGCACCGATGACCGCAAGATCACAATGTATTTCAGTTTCAACGTCCATAGAAAGCAGGTTTTTTTAGTACCTATTTGTTGATTATTGAATATTCAATTCCGGTATATCCGAATTGGGTTTTACCACATACCTCTCCGACGTTATTGGCGGTCATGAATTTCCAGTCCGAACATGCCGCAATAAATGGCTTCCTGAAGTTCCGCCTGGATGAGCGGGGTGTCCCACAAAAGGGGCCGGATACCCCGCCATCTTTCGGAGATAAAAGCCCTGATGCTGCCCAGCCCTTCGTCGTTTTCCATCTCGCCGGTGTCATAAAGATAGGCCCCCGTGCGCAAAGCGCAAAATGTCCCCTGACAGGCGCCCTTCCCGATCCGGCTGCGTACCCCCAGCGCTTTCAGGTCGGGTTTGCCGTTCTGAAGGTGAATAGAATCGATCAGACTGTCCACCACGCTTTTGGGCACCATTTCGCACTCACAGAGCAGGGTGTCATCCGGGTCATGATGCTTGACCCACATTTTCGGCGCCAGGCCAGGTTTGGTCCACTTGGCACCTGCTCCGGAAGGGAGTGCTTCCGTACGGGTCAGACAGGGGGCGGAGATACCCATTCGGCCGCAGACCAGATCGGCAACCTTTTCGGCCATCAACCGGTAGGTCGTCAATTTTCCGCCGGTGATGGTAACAAAGTTGTCCAGGTCGTTTTCAGCGTGGTCCAGCAGGGCAAACCCGCGGCTTACATTTCTGTCATCGCCGGTGGACTGCGACCCTAAAAGCGGTCGTACACCGGAATAGGCGCGGATAGAGCGGGCCTTTTCCAGTGCCGGGATCATGGAGGCACCCTCCTCGAGAATAAAATCAATTTCTTTAACCGTGGGAAAAATGGCATCGAGGGTGTCGATCCTGACGGAGGTGGTCCCCAGGATGGACACCGTGCCGCCGGGAACGAGGATGTCGGCATTGGAGGATGGGCGCAGCCGGTTGATCACTTTGCGTGTGACCCGGTTATGGGTGACCAGGAGGCTCCCCTTTGAGTATAGAAGGTTTATGGAACACCCGGCCAGGGCAGCGATTTCTTTGGCCCAGGCCCCCGAGGCGTTTACGACAAGTTCGGCTTCGATAAAAAAATCTTCGCCGGTTAACAGGTTTTTGAGCTTTGTACGGACAATACGTTGGGCATCGATTTCGAATCCGGTTACTTCAGAGTGACGCAGCAGTGTGCTGCCCAGGGAACGCGCCTGGTGAAAATTGTCCAGGGTGAGCTTAAAGGGGTCCACGGATGCGTCCGGGACCTTGTAGGCGGCGACAAGCCTGTCGGAAAGCACCGGTTCCAATTCGCGGGCTTCTTCGATCGAGACGGCCTGCGCATCGATGCCTGATTGGGCGCAAAGGTGTGGAAAGTCCGCCACGAAGTTTTCATCGTCCCCCTGGATGGCCACGAAAAGGCCGCCGGTGTCTTCGATGCAGTCGCACGCTAATTTTTTTAACAATTCACCTTCCCGCCGGCATTCTTCGGCGGCGGTGGCATCATTGGAAACGTATCTGGCCCCGCTGTGGAGCAGCCCGTGGTTGGCGCCGGATGCACCGGCATTGATGTCATAGCGCTCTGCGATAATACAATTCACCCCCCGCAGGGATAAATCGCGGGCGATACCGGCGCCGGTGATGCCGCCGCCAATGACAAGCACTTGTGTTTGGAAACTATCCATATGTACCGGTGGTCAATGCAATTTGGTTCCGCCCTGATGGTTTATAAAAGCAACTGCCCGTTTCTAAACTCTTTTTAGACTTTTAAGGTAGTATCATACTGTGTTAGGGATTAGAAAGATAAAAAATCAAACGGCAATAAATCTGAACTGTGCGGTTGAAATTTTCAGGGCGATGAATATGTTCTTGATCAACGACAACACGCCTGCGTCAGGTTTGCTGCCCTAAGGAGGAAGGAACATGGAAAGCTTGGATAAAATGGCCAACATCGACCCGGTTCAACTCGGCCCGGACAGCAAGTTCTCATTTGAATGCCACAAGGGGGTGAAATGTTTTACAAAATGCTGCAGCGCCATACGCATCACCCTGACGCCGTATGATATTATACGGCTTAAAAAGCGGCTGCAACTCACTTCGGAGGAGTTTCTGGCCATATACACGGAACCCCATCTGCTGGAAAAAACCGACCTGCCCATGGTGACACTGAAAATGGGGAGCGATGCAAAAGAGTCCTGCCCTTTTTTAAGGGAGGATGGTTGTTTTCTGTATGAGGACAGGCCTACCACGTGCCGCTATTACCCTTTGGGCGTGGCAACCCTCAGCCACAAGGAAGGGGCGGACGCTGAAGGCTTCTATTTTTTTGTCAACGAGCCGCACTGCCTTGGTTTTGAAGAGGATAAGGCGTGGACCGTCCGTGAATGGCGCCAAGATCAGGGCGTGGATATCCATGATGAAATCAACAGCGACTGGACCGACCTGGTGGTCAGAAAGCGCTCGTTTCCGCCCAATATCAAGTTGACCGACAAGGCCAAAGAGATGTTTTTCATGGTCAGCTACAATATCGACAAGTTCAGGCGGTTCGTTTTTGAAAGCACCTTTCTACAGCGCTATAATGTCGATCCAGATGTTCGGGAAAAGATAAAAAATGACGAAATCGAACTGCTCAAGTTCGGCATAGACTGGCTCAAGGAGATCTTTTTCAAACAAACAACTCCCGAAGAACAGGCCCAAGCGACAGCCGGGAAGAACAAGGCTGATGCTGCCTTAAGCTGATGGTATTGATTTGAAAACCGTAATCTCCCCGGCGGTGCAGGATTTTCAGCCGGTTCATCCGAAGGGATAATGAAAAAAGCGTCCGTATGGACGGGTGTTCTTAAACTAGCCCCATCGTTGGCGTAAATAGCGGCGAAGCCGCGTTCCATAAAGTTTAATGCCCATTTGTTCCAAACAAATGGGCATTAAACTTTATTTTTAGTACGACGGGTAACTGAGGCCTTTTGTGTAAGCCTTGTTGCCGAGTCTCTCATCGATATCGATATTAAAAAATGCCGCTACCGGGGCCAGAATTTCCGGATTGCGGTCCTGAATTGTTCTGGCGGTTGTAAGGACTTTGTTCAGACCTTGTTCAGACATTTTTCCCAAAGGCTGCCGGCAGCCGCCGGAGGGCATGCCCAGTATGGTCATCAACGCCTTGATGGCCAGGGGGTTTCTGGCCCGGCACACCACTTCCCCGTACGGAGTCATCTCTTTAGTGCTCACCGTGACCAGGCCGAAGAGCGGATCCAGTGCATTTTTCAATTTTTTGGCTTCATCCGTGTTGCCCTCGAGGAGTAACCGCACCATGTCCACCACCGCTTTGGGGGCTACATTGGAGACAACCGAAATCACGCCTGCTGCGGTTATCTCGGGATCGGTCATCATGTCGAAGGTGATGCCGTCATCACCGGACAGGATTACGTAATCCGGGCCGCAGCACTCACGGGTACGCTTCATGTTGTCCAGGTTCCCGGTGGCCTCTTTGACCGTATTCACGTTGCCGAACTCCTTGAACAGCAGGGCCAGGTCTTCCGGGAACAGCTGGGCGCCCGTGCGTCCCGGAATGACGTAAGGTATGATGGTGAGATCCGGAAATTGCCTGGCCACAGGGGCTACGTATTCTTTTCGAATTTCAAGCGAACTCGGACCGTTATAATACGGATCCACCAAAAGCACCGCATCGGCCCCCGCCTTTGCAGCGTGTTTCGTAGCCGCGAGGCACTCCTTGGTATTGTTGCTGCCGGTTCCGGCAATGCAGAGGCATCGGCCATTCGTTTGATCAATTATTTTTTCGGTGACCTGATTGTGCTCTCTCCAGGGCAGGGTGGGGCTTTCTCCGGTAGTGCCTGCGGCCAGAATGCCGCTGATGCCGCTGGCAATCTGATACTCGACGAGTTGGGCCAGGCCGTCATAATCGACATCTGTGCCGTTGTGCTGAAAAGGGGTGGTGATGGCTGTATAACATCCTGATTTCATTTCTCCTCCCTCTATAAAATCGTGTGCCACGATTTTATTATACGCGGTTTCACCGCTAATTTTAGCAATCGATATGGTTAAGGATTATAAAGAATGATGTCAAGGAAAAAGGTGCTGGTTGAAAGTCGTATAATCGTGATTATAGTTGTTGACATAAATTTTAACATTCGAAACAGTCTTATGGATTGATTTTGGTTTAACACTTATGTTTAGGGGAATAGAGGCGGGTCTAATGAAAATCGACCGGTTTCTAATGTGAGGGGACCCAGATGGAAAAAGCCAGAAATGTAGATGAATATATAAATCAGCAAAAGGCGGCCATTGCCGCGAATCCAGAGTGCGGAAATTCCCACTACAACCTGGCGGTGGCGCTTCTCGGCCAAAAGAAATACGATGAGGCGGAACTATCGCTCTTCGATGCCATCGAGAACAGCCCGAACCTGGCCGAAGCCTATGTCCAGCTCGGGGGCATCAGCCTGCAGCGGAATGATCTGGAAGGGTGTCTGGACTGGAATAAACGCTCCATCCATGCGCGCGCCGGGTTTGCAGAGGGGCATGCCAACATCGGTTTTGTGCACATGCAGATGGGTAATGTGGACGAGGCCATTCCTTCTCTTGAAAAAGCAGTCCGCTGGAACCCCAAGTTTCTGCAGGCCTATACAACCCTGGCCAATGCCTACCTCATGCAGGGGCAGATCGAAGCGTGTATCAAGACCAACCTGAAGGTGATCGACCTGGAACCCAACTTTCCGGTAGCCTACAACAATCTGGCCATCGCTTACATGGAAAACGGTGAATTTGAACTGGCCATCGAAAACGCCGATAAAGCCGTGGAGATGGGTTATGATGTTGCTCCTGAAATTCTGAAAGAGCTCGCGACGCATCGCTAACCTTGAAACCAGACACAAAAAATAAATTCAAAGTGTCAAGTGATCTAAAGTTGATGAATCGCTACGCTCTGCCATTTATAAAAAAGATAGAATTCCTTAACTTTAGGCACTTTAGTTCACTTTAGACACTCATATGTTATGGCATCTACTCTTGTTGCCGTCGGCCTAAGGCTTAAAATAGAGCACCTCTGAAATCGCGATGCGATTCTATCTGTCCAATCAAAACAACCCAATAGACCGGAACCATAAGCTGTGGAAAAGGCTCCTGCCCGTTACGCGCCATGGCGATATACCCCCCGACACTCAGAATGGTTTAAATAATCTGACCTACGGTGAATATTTTTCCGCCATCGAGGCCTTTGTCGAAGCCGGGCGGGAAGATTTAAAGGACGGCGTGTTTTCTTCCCCGGGACGGGTGTCCGTATTTCTGGAAAAGCATGGGGCCTTTTATCATCCCAGCCGGGTCACGATTGCCGGAGGCCGCCGGCCGGCTGAGTATGTGCTCAATGTGGCCCTGTCGGATGCCGGCAGAGAATACCTGGACAATGAATACAACACCTTGAAAAGGCTTGAAAAAGAATATGGATACCCTTTTCTGCCCAAAGTGTTTGCCTGCCGGGAGATAGCCGTCGATGCATCGAGAAGCGTCAGCATGTTCATGGGCGACTGGTTCAGCAATTATCATGAATTTCATATTTCCAAAAGAGAACATGGAGAATTGAGCGGTGTCCGGATCTGGAACCCTGTAGACAACAACCTGTTCCTGTCGATCGACCAGGCGCGTTCAGTTTGTGAACATGCGGCCATGATTCTGACCGCCTGCTACAACATCGAGACCTCTGAACAGATTTCCGCCTGGCACCATGCTGCCGGAGATTTCGTGGTGGCCTGGGATGGGCAACAGACACCACGGGTAAAACTGGTGACGGTTCGCCAATATGCACCGTTGCTCAAAACCGTAGAAAATAGTGCGGATTCGGTGTTGAACGGTCTGCTGCTGTTTCTGCTCAACATGTCGATTCACATGCGCCTGGACAGGCTGGATGGGGTCAATGATATCTGCTGGTTCGATGATTTTGCTGTCGAGGGCACCCTGGCAGGCTTTTTTAAAGGACTTGAACTTCAATTGAAAGCCGATCGGATACCTGAGGGCTTCATCGAATATTTCAAAACATTTCTGACTGAATTGGCCGCTGAAGACATGCTGGACCTGTTTGTTTCCATAGCGAATCGTATTCCTTCG
>JAFDAT010000419.1 GCA_019313725.1 Deltaproteobacteria bacterium | reverse complement strand
ATTTTCTGCATGGCTTTTTCTTCATCACCGGCCTTTACATCTGCGGCCACCGCTTCTCTGAGCCGGTTGTAGTCTTCCTTTATCACCTTTTCTTCCCAGGCCTTTTTGTGAATCGAAGACAACACCTCTTTTCTATCTTCAACACAGGAAACCGTGAACGGTTTCTGCAGCAGTTCGCGGTAGAAGGTGCCCTGGTTGACGTAGCTCAGCCAAATGCCTTTCAGGGTGTATGTTGCACCCGTGCCGGTCGATGCCTGAAATCTGAGAAACAGTTTTCGGGACTGGCCGGCAAGCAGGTTGCCCGGGTACACTGTATAATGGTCCCGGTATTCTTTTACGGGAAACCCGCCGGCGCTCACCAGCTGAACCCCGGGGGTTTTAGGGATGTGAACCTCCAGGCTGGTTGCGGCAACATACCTGGATTTCATGATCTCGTGCTTGAAAACCGCGGCAAATGCATCTGGATTTTCCAGGTAGTGATACGTCCCGGCTCCCTGGTCGGCGATATGGGCCATCAACTGTTCGTTGAAGCTGTCCCCCACCCCCACGGTTGCCACTGAAAAATCTTCTTCAAGAGCAATGGAAGCCATGCGCCCCAACGCCCAGGGATCGATAATACCCCGGTTGGCCAGGCCGTCTGAAATGAGAATTACCTTACGGATGCGCGTGCCTTCAGGATTTTGCAGAATCGTGTCCAGCCCGGCACGGAGCCCCCCGCCCAGGTTGGTGCTGCCGCCGGCATATATAGCCTGGATCATGCCCCGGAACATCGCCCTGTTGCGACTCGTGAGATATAACAGGGGGGCATGCCTGCGAACTTCATCCGAATAGGTGATAAGGCTCAATCGGTCGTCGGGGGAAAGCATGGCAATGAGATCCGTAACGGCCTGCACGGCAAACTGCAATTTTTTACCCTGCATGGACCCGCTCCTGTCCAGGACAAGAACGATATCCACATTTTTTTCTGCGGAATGGGTGCGATACGATTCTTGGCCCGCATTCAATTCAAGGTTCAGTTCAAATATGCCATCGCCGTACAGATGAATCTTGTCCTGGACCAGGTGACCGGAAAGCTTTACAACGCCATTTCCATGCGGATTGTATATGTCGGCTCCGGTCGGGTTCGCATACGCATTCACCATACCGACGAGTGTGGACAGCACCATGATCACCGTAAACAGTCGAGATATTTTTGCATTCATTTTGTACCTCCTTTTGCATTAACAACAGGCATTCCTTAAATTTGAAATGCTCACTTCAGGTACTATTTTAACGCCGCCGGCAAGAAACACAATTCAAAGAACTGTAAATGATCTGCCTGTTTTTTTTACATAAGTTTTGCTTTACTAATATAGCTGTATGTTTAAAAATGATGCTCATATCCCGATTAGTTGTAATATTGTTGGATTGCGTGATCCAAATCGGGATCGCTATCGAAATCGAAACAATAGGACACTTTAACACAATAAGATTTATGTCTTATGCTTCTCGATAGCTTGCGTCGCCTATCAGTTCCCATTTTATTTAAATCGCATCATGTTTGCGCATGATTTTGGTATTAAGTGCATGGTTTAGCTTTGGATAAATCCCTGCGCACATGACCGTGCATGTTGTCGGTCGAAATAATAGCGGTTTATCGGGGTTAGGATGATGCTATTATATTCAGGGAGATGCGGAGTTTTACGTGTAGCAAGTATTCGATCCCGATAGCGATTTCGATCCCGATGAAATCATAAGATATATAAACATTTGTCGTATCAAAGCGGAGAAAACTAGCATGAACAAACCCAAGGCGACGATTCTGATCGTAGAAGACGACCCGGCCATCCTCAACGGCCTCATGGATGTGCTGATTTTCAATGGCTACGCCGCTGAAGGGATTGCGGACGGCAGCCAGGGTCTTGCCCGGGGGCGTGACAAGGTGTTTGACCTCATCCTGCTCGATGTCATGCTTCCAGGTGTGGACGGTTTCAGCATCTGCAGACAGATCCGTGAAAAAAGGCCGGAACAGGCCATCATGATGCTGACGGCCAAAGGCGCCGAAGATGATGTCGTAGCCGGTTTCAAGTCAGGTGCCGACGACTATCTCAGCAAACCTTTTTCGCTGCGGGAACTGATGGTGCGGATTGAAGCTGTCTTACGACGTACGGGTAAACTCGTGGGCGAAGCGCCCGTGAAAATTTGCGGAATTATTTTTGACCCGCAAAATCTGCAGGCCACCAAAGACGGAACTTGTCTGGACCTCACCCGCCGGGAAATGGACATCATCGCCTATCTTCACCAGAACCGTCGCAGAATAGTTTCCAAAAAGGAGCTGCTCACCCGAATCTGGCACTACAAGGATGCGGATATCGAGACCCGCACGGTGGATATCCACATGCTGAAACTGCGCAAAAAAATTGTTGCTCTCACCGGCAATGCACCCCTCATCCAGACCATCCGCGGGGAGGGATACCGTTTGGAGCCCGGACAATGAAGCAGCTTAAATTGTTGATATGTCTGTTTTTCCTGATACTCACCATCCCCATAGGTTATTTCGTTTTCCAGACCTACAACGGGCTGGCAAAAGAGGAAACAGCCCGACTGCGATTCTTCGCGGAAACCATTCTCGATGAAATTGAGAATGAACTCGTGCGCTTGGTCCATGATGAAGAATCGAGATTGGTGGATGAATACAATTTCGTCTATCAGCCCTTGGGTTCAGCCCATGAAGGCAGGGAACCCATCCCCTCGCCGCTGTCCGGTACTTCAGAGAAAAAATATATCCTGGGTTATTTTCAAAACAATCCCGACGGATCTTTTCACACGCCTCTCATGGAAAAAGGGCATCCCGTCCCGGACGGCAGTACGCTGGTTGTCAATGAGCTGCGGTCCATCAATTCCGCTTTCAATACAAGACGCGCGACAGGATCGGCGGTGACAGCGCCCCCCTTAGCGTCAAAAGTGCAAAAAGAAGCCCCGACGAAAGCCGAACCGGGGTTTGAAGAACCTTATCTTGACCGTTCACAAAAAAAAATCGCGGCTTTACCTTTCCGGCAGCGGCAAAACAGAGTTGAAGAAATTACCGAGGGACAAGCGCTGCGTTTATCACGGCAAAGTACGGCTAAGTTGACGGGTGATGTGAGTTCGTTAAAGGTGGAAAAAGACAGCAAATCCGCACCGGCCA
>JAFDAT010000077.1 GCA_019313725.1 Deltaproteobacteria bacterium | reverse complement strand
CGTTGCTGTGCCGGCGACAAAAAAAATGAAAACAGAGAGAAACAGGCGGGTGCCTGTTTCCAATGAAAAGGAGGCATAACATGGCATTGGAGGAATTGAGCAAACTGGTGGAAGATGGGGAAACCGAGGATGCCCAGGAACTGGCCGGAAAGCTGCTGAAAGACGGGGCGGATCCGCTGGAGATGATCGCGGAGATGACCAGGACCATGGCGCGCGTGGGAGACCTGTTTTCCAAACTGGAAATATTTCTGCCCGAGATCATGCTGGCCGGCGAAGCCCTTTCCGGGGTGGTCGCGGTGATGACTCCCTACCTGGATGCGGTGGGCGGCCAGGAAGTTAAAGGCAAAATCGTGATCGGCGTGGTCAAGGGCGACCTGCATGAAATCGGTAAAAATATTGTCAAGCTGATCCTGGAGACCAACGGTTTCGAGGTCAAGGACCTGGGGTACAATGTGGATCCGCTTACGTTTATCAAAGAAGCCGAGGCCATGGGCGCCGATTTCATCGGGGCGTCATCCTTGATGACCACCACCATGCCGCGGCAGAAAGAGATCATCGAAATTCTGAAGTCCAAGGGGATCAGGGATCAATATAAAGTTGTTATCGGCGGTGCGCCCACCTCTCAGATGTGGGCCGACCAGATCGGCGCCGACCTGTACTGCCAGGAAGCCAAAAGTGCCCCCGAACTGTTGGCAAATCTCATGTCCTCATGAAATCCAGTATTCAGCCCACGGTTTTGCAGGGATAAATCCC
Organism: Deltaproteobacteria bacterium; assembly: GCA_019313725.1. Lineage (GTDB taxonomy): Bacteria > Desulfobacterota > Desulfobacteria > Desulfobacterales > B30-G6 > JAJDNW01. The sequence goes on along the minus strand of JAFDAT010000077.1, from coordinate 10,321 downwards.
TGTGCTACAAAGCCGTCGGCTTTATGCCATGTAGTCCAGGGCTTCAGCCCTGCTGGAATTTAATAAATATAGCCAATACAAGGAGGGTTAATAATGACAACAGCCTACAGGCACTGGGAGATTCTCGAAAGATCCCAGACCGGCCCGTTTATGGACGAAGATGATTTTCTTCCCAGGCATTTTACACCGACGCTGAAAAAACTCATTAAGAAATACGAAATCAAATATGATCCCAAGAACCCGTGCCCGACGGATGACGACATGGCTGACCGGATCTGGCAGGCTGCCTGGGACCTGTTCCGGGAGGTGGGCTATTACAACACCGACTCCCACCGGTTGATCCAGGTTACCGACGATGAAATTCGTGAAGCGCTGTACATGGCCCACGATCAGTACTGGGTGGGTGCAGGCAAGGACGCCGTCCTGTGGAAGCACCGGCAGGTGGAAGATAAGGCGCCGCCGTTCTGCATCATGAGCCCGGACATCACCTGTGATGAGAAGTACCACCAATCCATCTGCATGGCCTATCTCAAAGAGCCGCTGCTGGACGGTATCTGCGGGCCCATCCTGGAGGAGACCTTCGGTCACCTGATCGAGTCGTCGGGCCCGACTGAAATCAGCGGCTGCATCCAGCACATCTATAATCAGAAACTGGCAGCCCGGTTGCTGGGGCGTCCCGGGACATTTATGGTTGCCGTGGGTACTGCCGAGCATGACAGCGGCCAGATCGCCGTTTCCAACGACGAGTGGGGTGTGCAGAAGTCGGACGCACGCCTGGTGGGGTCGCTGACCGAATTCAAAACGGCAGACACGCTGCTTAACCGTTCCCTGCATTATGCCCAGTACGGCTGCTACACCGGCAACCTGACCGGCGCGATTTACGGTGGGTGGTGCGGCGGGTCCGAAGGCACGGCCGTGACCACGGTGGCCTACAGCCTCATCGGTCTGGTGATTCATGGTGCCATCTTCAATCAACACTTTCCGTTTCACCTGAACTACGGCTCCAACACGACCCGGGAATTGCTGTGGGCCATTTCCATGGCCGGACAGGCCTTGGCCAGAAACAGCAAACTGTTGCAGACCTCGAACGGTTTTGCCAATGCCGGCCCCATGACCGAAATGCTCTTCCGCGAAACGGCAGTGCATGCCATGGTCTCGACGGTAACGGGCTGGCACCTGTGGGAAATGGCGTCGACCCGTAACAAGTACAAAAACCGGGCCACGCCGCTTGAAGCCCGCATGGGCATGGAAGTCGGTCACGCCGTGGCCAACCAGGGTTTGTCCAGGGCCGCGGTGAACGAAATCGCCAACCGGCTGCTGGCAAAATACGAAGACGATGCCGCCGACGCACCCATGGGATCAGAATACCATGAATGCTACGATGTCGCCAAGGCGGTGCCTACCCAGGAGCATTACGATATGTTCCGCAGGGTAAAAGACGAGATCGCGGACATGGGGATTGAGTTCCCTTATTAATCACGGGAAGCGGATCTTACATGGTATCTGGCAAAACATTTTTAACCACAAAGACACAAAGAGGAAAAGAAAGAAAAACTTTGTGTCCTTTGTGCCTTTGTGGTTCCCTGAAGGTAGGGGTTTTCTAAACCGTTATCAGAGTTGGAAGGGAGTGACCGAATGGCCAAACAAATGCTGATCGATGCCACGCGTGGCAAACGAACCGAAATGGCACCCTGGGTGCCCTATGCCGGTGTCCACTGCGCGTACATGATCAAGGAACAGGCGGACCACTATTTCAAGGATGCCGACCTGCTGGCGAAAGGGGTGGTGGAAGCTGCCCGGACATATCATGCGGACGGTATCCCCCTGCTGTTCGACCTTTCGGTAGAGGCCGAAGCGGTGGGGTGCGAACTGAAGTACTGGGAAGACAACGTTCCTTCGGTGATAACCCATCCGTGCGAAAAAGAGACGCCCGAAGAGCTCGGGATGGAGCTGTTCACCAGATCGAGCGGTCGGTGGCCGGTGATATTCGAGGCGGCAGCCAAAGCCAGACCGCAGCTGGACGAGATGGACTGCGCCATGCTCGGACTGGCCGCAGGCCCCCTGACCCTGGCGTCCCACCTGGCCGGTGTGCGCATATTTACGGCGGTGAAAAAGAAGAAAGAGTTTGCCCATGCGATCATCGCCTTTGCCGGAAAACTTTGTGCCGAATCCGTGCGGTATTATGCGGAAATGGGGTGCGACATCATTGCCATCGTGGATCCGGTGGCTTCACAAATCCGCCCGGAAATGTTTCAGGAATTTGTCACGCCCAACTGCGTCGAGGCCGTCGAAGCCATTCATGATGCCGGTAAAACATCAACCTTTTTCATCTGCGGCGACTGCACCAAGGTCATTGAAGAGGTCTGCCGGGTCGGCACCCACGGATTTGCCATCGATGAGCAGTTGAACATGAACTTCATCCGTGATGTTGCCATGAAATATAAAAAGGGATTTGGCGGTAACCTGAAATTGACCCTGGCCCTCAGCCTGGGCCTGCTTTCACCCAGGGAGGATGCGCTGGTAAGCCTTGCCGCCGGCGGCACGCAGGGGTATACTTTTGCCCCCGGCTGAGATATTCCCTTCGATGTTCCGGCGGAACATCTGATGCAGGCCTATGAAGCCAGGGAGTGGTTTAATGAGCACTATCCTAAGTATCCGGAGGTATGATAAACCCCATTGTTGCATAAACAACATGGCAAAGAATAGATAATGGAATGTTATTATATGCAATATCATAGCGATAGCGCTATTTCCTGGATATTCCCCCAGGTGAATTCTAAGGATGGTGTCTATTTTGCCATGTTGTTTACCCTGCGGGAAAGCCGGAGAACTTCAGATTCTGTGTTGCTGAGGGTTTGAAGTAAAAAACTACGACTTCACCCTCAGACGCCTTGACTCTGAAGCCCTCCGGCTTTTGCAACGTTGGGGTAAATAGGGGCCAAGGGTTCAAGTGGAAGTAGCAAAAGGCAGCTAATATGAAAGATCACGTGCATATAGAGGTCACTTTCAAGGGCAAGTCCTGTCTGGCCTGTGTATATATGCAAGAAACCGTCCTGGATATGCTTCCCGAATATGGTAACCAGGTCACTTACAGTAAGCTCGACATCCGGGCGGAAGACGGCAAACAGCGCTTTCTGGCACTTTCCTGCACTTTGTTTGGTGAAAAAGGCGTTTACGAGCATCACCGGCTGGCCCCCATACCCGCCCTGTTTATCGATGGTGAGCTTATCTTTGACGTCATTCCGTCAAGAGACGAGTTGGAAGAAGCGATTGAGGTGCGGTTGTCAAAAGCGTGAATGGCATGTGGGTATCAGACCGTACCAGGATGAACACATCGAAACGATCAAATACCGATACACGGATGGATGACGATGAAAAGGATAACCATAGAAGTTCTCGGACCCGGATGTAAAAATTGTGATGACCTTTACGACAATGTGCTTAAAGCCATCGAGAAATTTGGCAGGCAGGACACGATAAAGGTAGAAAAGCAAAAGGAGATCGATTATTTCATCAAAATGGGTGTTTTCTCGACACCGGCCCTGGTCATCGACGGCAAGGTTGTTTCCACGAGTCGGGTGTTGAGCCCCGACCAGATTGTGGCCCTGATTAAGGAAGGTATGGCTTAAGACTGAATCCATTCGGAGGTAGCACAGCATGGCAGCAGGCACGGCAGTCTATTTGATCACCGGCTTTCTGGGCAGCGGCAAGACCACGTTTCTCAATCGGATCATCGAGGCATTTCCTGAAAACCGGAAACTCATGCTCCTGATGAACGAATTCGGTGATGTCGGTCTTGACGGCGCCCTGGTTGAACAGGACGGCCTGGACATGCTGGAAATCAGCAAGGGGTCGATTTTCTGTGTCTGTGTCAAGACCGATTTCATCAAGGGCCTGATGGACATTGCCCGGTACACACAGCCTGATGTACTGCTCATTGAAGCCACCGGTGTGGCCAACCCGTCTGATTTGCGAAAAGATTTGAAACTCTCCATATTTCAGGACCGATTTCAGTTCAAAGAGCAGTTCTGCCTCATCGACGCCGCCAACTTTAAAGATGCCTACGACACCTTTACTTCCGTGGAAAAACAGATCGAAAGTGCCACCGTCTTCATTATCAACAAGATCGATGCAGCCGATGGCGCCACCATCGCCGGTGTGAAGCAGATTGTTGCCCGGCATCATCCAGACCCCGAATTTTATGAAACCGAATATGCCGACATTCCACTGGAGAAATATCTGCCGGAAACAGTCCTGCCCGGCACCGAAGACCCGGTGGAAATATCTGCTGAAGAACTCGACAGGTTCATCGATGAACTCCTGGCAGCGCCGGGAAGTTCCATGACGCCTCCGGATCGCCTGTTGTCCAAAACCTTTATCTGGGCGGGGAAAGACCTCCGCCAGCTGGAAAAGATGATCACCATGATACCCGCCGGAGTTACCCGGGCCAAGGGTGTCGTCAATGCAGGCGGGGAGGTATTTCTGCTGAATTGCGTGATGGGGCAAAGCCGGATCGAGAAGATCGACCCTAGGGAAAGTCTGTCCGTTCTGATGAACAAGGTGGTCTTCATCGGACCGCCGGAGATAATCGAGGATGTGAGCCGCATGGATTTCAATGGCACCCTGCTGCACGAATGATAACGACATATTGGGGACACAAGCATGGTAATGAACACAGGTTTCAAATCGCAATGTCTACCGACCTATCGGATTCTTACTTCGGATCAGATCAAGCATATCCACACCGCCACCCTGGAACTGCTGGAGACGGTAGGCGTCAAGGTGATGTACAAAGAAGCCCGGGACATGCTCGCCGGAGCGGGCTGTCGGGTCAAACCCGGCAATATTGTCCGGATTCCCAACTGGCTGGTTGAAGAATGCATTCGCAGCGCACCTTCACGGATCACCATCTATAACCGGCTGGGGCAGGAGGCCATGCGGCTGGAGGGCAACAACACCTATTTTGGTATGGGGACGGACCTGATCAAGACATATGACCTGGAAACCGGCGAGTTGCGGGACTCGCAGCTGGCGGATGTTGCCAATGCGGCCAGGGTGGCCGACGCCCTCGAGGAGATCGATTTTCTGGGTTCCTATGCGCTGCCCTACGACTCCCCCACCAACCTGATGTACATCGACGCCTTCAAGACCCAACTGGAAAACTCGATCAAACCGATATTTTACACGGCCGCCGGGACAGCAGACATCGCTGTTATCAACAACTTGGCCGCTGCGGTGATGGGCGGAAAAGAGGCCCTGCGGGAAAAACCCATTCATATTCACTATGCCGAGCCGTTGACGCCGCTGCTGCATTCGTCCGGCGCCATTCAAAAACTCTTTTTCTGTGCCGATAATGCTGTTCCGGTAAACTACACTCCCGGCATGATGTCCGGTGCCAGTGCGCCGGTGACGCTGGCCGGTGCGATTACGGTCGGGAATGCAGAGGCTTTGAGCGGCATCGTGCTGCACCAGTTACGGGCCAAGGGGGCGCCCATTGTTTCCGGATTCGGCATGTCTACCCTGGATATGAAGACGTCCGCATGTGTCTATGGATGCCCGGAGTACAGGCTTGCGCTTTCAGCCTGCTCGGATTTATATCATTATTATGGGATTCCCATGTGGGGAACGGCCGGTGTCAGCGATTCACATGCCCCTGATGAGCAGGCGGCCATGGAGTGGTCCATGTCCCTGCTCATGGCCGGGATGGACGGAGCCAACCTGATCCACGATATTGGCTACATGGGACAGGGGCTGGTGGGTTCTCCGGCCGCCCTGGTGATGAATGCCGAGATCATCAGTTACGTGCGGCGCGTTGTCCGGGGTTTTGACATCGATGCGGAACACATCGGCATGGATGTGATCCGTGAAGTCGGCCCCCAGGGCGCCTTTATCTCCACCGCACAGACCATGAAATATTTTAAACAGGAGCACTGGCAGCCGCAATTGTGCAACCGCGAGACCCTGGAACCCTGGATAGCCCAGGGGCAAAAAACCTGGGGTAACAAAGCCGTGGAAAAGGCCCGGGCGCTCCTCAAGAGTCACAGCCCGCAGAAGCTGCCCGCCGATGTACAGGCGTCCCTCGACAACATTCGCGAAGCCGCGCTGAAAAGCCTGGAGGGGGAACACATAGAGGCATAATTACCGTTAACAGTTTATCTGCCTGGTGGATGATGAGGCAAAGCAGTTTCCGGATGAATCCCTGGGCATGTATCGTCAATGGATGGAAATATTTGCCGAAAATTCAGATAGAATTGAAGATATATCTTTTTTGGCGGAGCTTATGTGGCAACGGGTATATACCAAGGCTCCGGAAGAATTTAAACCACTGCTGCTTCCGGGTCTTGAAGGAGCGGTGGATCATGCCGCCAAGGCTTACCAGGCAAGATATTAACCTGGCAACCAAATAGCCAACTCCGTCATGCCGGACTTGATAAGCCTGCCCCGGAAGGTCGTTATCTGGGGGCATCCAGTGTCTTTCCGGATTCCTCTTAGGGCGCTCTTAGATTTTGCACGCCACACCTAATCGCCTAACCGACAATACCTGACAAGTAAAAAAATCGACACAAAATACAAAAATGATTTTAGCCGCCACACTTTTCAGCGGCTGACATTTTTTATCTAGAATCCCTTCTGCGTTGTACGATCGATGATCTCCTGCTGGTGGTATTCATCCAGGTCCACGAAATAATCGCTGTAGCCGGCCACGCGCACCAACAGATCGGTATAGTCATCCGGGGAGGCCTGAGCTTTTTTCAAGGTTTCCGTATCCACGATATTGAACTGGATGTGGTGCCCGTTGAATCTGAAATAGGTTCGGATAAGCTGTACCAGTTTGTCGATGTCAGACTCCGTTTTCAAAACTTCCGGCAGAAAACGCTGGTTCAGAAGGGTGCCGCCGGATTTGACCTGGTCCATTTTGCCGAGGGATTTGATAACGGCGGTGGGGCCGTTGCGATCGGCACCGTGGGAGGGCGAGGTGCCGTCCGAAATAGGCTGCTCGGCAAACCGGCCGTTGGGTGATGCTCCCAGCATTTTTCCGAAGTAAATGTGGCAGGTAGTGGAAAGCATGTTCAGGTGGTACTCGCCGCCCTTGGTGTTGGGTTTGCCGTCGATGGCTTTGAAGAGTGACGCGTAGACCTTCTGCATGAGCGTGTCGGCCCGATCGTCATCATTGCCGAAAAAGGGTGTTTTGTTCCAGAGCCGCAGGCGCAGCGCCTCGTCATTGCTGAAATTGGTTTTCAGCGTTTCCAGCAACTGACCCATGGTAACGGTTTTGTCCTGGTAAACGTGCTTTTTAAGGGCGGACAGACTGTCCGTTATCGTACCGATTCCGCAGCATTGGATATAGTTGGTGTTGTAGCGCGGGCCGCCGTTGTAGTAATCTTTGCCGTTTTTGATGCAGTCGGCAATGACCACGGATAGAAACGGGGCGGGGGCATTTTCCGCAAACATCCGTTCGATATAGTTGTTGACGCGTATCTTGAGGTCGACGATGTAATCAAGCTGCTTTTCAAAAGCGGTATAGAGTTCATCGAAACTGCTGAACTGCTTCGGATCGCCGGTTTCAAGGCCCAGCTGTTTTCCCGAAACGGGGTCCATGCCGTTGTTCAGGGCCAGTTCCAGAATTTTAGGGACATTGAGATAGCCGGTCAGGATGTAGGCCTCTTTGCCGAATGCACCGGTTTCGATACAGCCGCTGCAGCCTCCCTCGCGTGCATCTTCGATGGTTTTACCCACCCGGAGCTGCTCCATGATCACTTCGTCGGCATTGAACACGGAGGGATAGCCATAACCCTGACGTATGACCCGGCAAGCGGCTTTTAAAAACCGGTCCGGGGTTTTGTTGCTGATCTGCACATTGCTCTGGGGCTGAAGCAGGTGGAGTTCATCGATGACTTCAAGGATAATGTAGGAGACTTCATTCACCGCGTCCGTGCCGTCAGGCCTCAGACCACCGAGGTTGATGTTGGTGAAATCGTTGTAGGTGCCGCTCTCTTTGGCCGTGACACCGACTTTGGGCGGTGCCGGGTGGTTGTTGACCTTGATCCACAGGCAGCTGATCAGCTCTTTGGCCCGTTCCCGGTCGAGGGTGTCGTCGGTCAGGCCCTTCTGGTAGAAGGGATACAGGTGCTGGTCAAGGTGCCCGGGGTTCATGGCATCCCAACCGTTGAGTTCGGTGATGGTGCCCAGGTGTACGAACCAGTACATCTGGATCGCTTCCTGAAGATTGGTCGGGGCATGGGCCGGCACCCGCCGGCAGGTTGCGGCGATGGTTTCGAGTTCGACCTTGCGTTGCTGATCGTGCTCCTCTGCGGCCATTTGGGCCGCCAGGTCGGCATGCCGTTCGGCAAACAGGATGGCAGCATCGCAGGCGATGTCCATGGCCTTCAGCGTTTCCGTTTTTTGCAGTGACGCTTCGTCTTCCAGATAATCGAGGGAGGACATGATCCGGGCAATCTCTTTTTTGAAATCGAGCATGCCCTTCCGGTAGATGGTGCCGTCCAGGGTGGTGTGGCCGGCTGCCCGCTGCTCCATGAACTCGGTAAAAAGCCCTGCCTGGTATGCCTGGCGCCAGGGTTCGGGCACCTGGCTGAAGACGCGGTCACGCATGCTGCGGCCCTGCCAGTAGGGGACAACATCTTTTTCATAGCGTGTGATATCTTCAGCGGAAACGTTGAAGCTGGTCATGGGGCGATCGTTGAGGATGCGCAGGTCTTCGGCCGTATGGCAGGTCAGCTCCGGAAATGTGGAAACAGATTTGGGAAAGGGGCCCCTTTCACCGACGATAAGCTCATCCTGCCCGATGTAGATGGTTTTACGGGCACAAAGCTCCTTGAACACCAGGGCGCGCAGCACCGGTGTCGTGTATTTCCCGAGGTTGCTCCGGTAAAATTCGGTCTCTAAAAGGGCCCTTTCAATGGAGATGCAGGGCGTTGCTTCAAAGCTCTCCTTGCGGAGTCGTTGGATACGTGCATTCATTCAGATCAGCCTCCCACTGCAACCCTCAGTCCAATGTCCGTTAACCGCGCCTTGATTTCTTCTATCCTGCCAGAAGAGGGCGGTTCGATATCACCGGCGTTGTATTTCATGGAGAATTTAGCATATTTGTTCTTTTGAAAGTCGTGATACGGTAAAATATGCACCATTTCCAGCTGTGGCAAGTGCTGAAGAAAGGTTGCGGTGTTTTCGATGTTGTCCTTATCGTCGTTGATGCCGGGTATCAGGGGTATGCGGATGATAATCCTGCTGCCGTGGTGGGCGAGTTTTTCGAGGTTTTTCAGTATCTGCTCGTTGGAGACGCCCGTGTAGTGCCGGTGCTTTGCGGCGTCCATGAACTTCAGGTCAAACAGAAAAAGATCAGTATGGCGCGCTACACGCATCAGCGTATCGGTATCGGTGTAGCCCGTTGTATCCAATGCCCTGTGGATATCCTCGCGGCCGCATATTTGCAGGATCTCCAGCAGAAAGTCAGCCTGCACCAGGGGCTCACCCCCGGAAAAGGTAACCCCGCCGCCCGAGGTTTCGTAAAAAGCCACATCCTTTTTAATGATATCGAAGAGTGATTGAACGGTCTCGATAGTGCCGACCCGTTCACGGGCGCCCGAGGGGCAGGCGTCCACACAGGCACCGCAATGCCGGCAACGTGCGCTGTCCGTATGAACACCATCGGGTGTCAGGGAGAGGGCCTGCCCGGGGCAGGCTTCTATGCAGGCCCGGCAGACGATACATATATTTTTGCGGTACACCACCCGGGGATCTTTGTCGATGCCTTCGGGGTTGTGGCACCATGGGCATTCCAGCGGGCACCCTTTTAAAAATACAGTGGTCCGGATACCCGGTCCGTCATGGATGGCGTAGCGTTTTATATCAAATATGATTCCGGTTTGCATGGTTTACTGGATTTGGGTTACTGGTTGCTGGATTCTGGTTGCACCCCTGAGCCTCCGGCAATCCGCTTCGGCAGGGTTAAAACCCTGGGCTACATACTCACGGGGCGTTACCCGGAAATACGTTTTCAACAGCCTGCAGCCAGACAATGTAGGCCAGGGCTTCAGCCCTGTTGATCTTGTCGCCGCAAAGCGCTTGGACAGGGTTAAAACCCTGCGCTGGTTACTGGTTTCTGGATAGCCTCAAGTATCCAGTTACATGATAAAAATAGGTATAAGGTAAACGGTATAAGGCAAAAGGCGGCTGTACGCTAATAGCGGACAGCACTTTTTTAAATTTTTATCAACCTGTCTTCCATATTTGTTTTTTCAAGAATGAGCATCGAACATCCAACGTCCAACATCCAACGTCGAAGGTGGTTTGTCAGCTTATT
>JAFDAT010000076.1 GCA_019313725.1 Deltaproteobacteria bacterium | reverse complement strand
GCCTGATTGATAACCAGACCAACCCAAAACCCGTTAGATGTCGGTTCTTTGCAGATCCGGTATCATCGACTCCAGGGCGGTTTTCAGCGCGTACTTCCCATTCCGTTTGGTTCTGGACGAAGGTAGGTATGGGGATGCACTAAAAAATAGTTTGTATTCCAGACGATGATAGGATGGGACCTGTGCGGCGACTGAAAATTTTTTATGGCTGGATCGTGGTGGCCTGCGTATGCGTATTGCTGTTCCTGGCCTTCGGCAGTGTCTATTCCTTTACGACTTTTTTCGAGTCCTTCCAGGCGGAATTCGGCACATCCCGGAGTTCCACCTCACTCGTGTTTGCCATCGCCGGTTTTATCTACTTCAGCCTGGGTGCCATCAGCGGCCAGATCGCCGACAGAATAGGTTCACGCTGGGTTATCGCTTTTGGCGTGGCAGTCATCGGTCTCGGTCTGCTGATGTCGAGTTTTGCGACAACCGTTCGTCAGCTCTACATTAGCTACGGCCTATGCATCGGTATCGGTGTCGGTTTCACTTATGTGCCGGCTGTGGGTGTGGTTCAACGGTGGTTCGTGGTTCGACGCGGCCTGGCTTCAGGTATTGCGGTAATGGGCATCGGCCTGGGCACTCTGGGAATGCCTGTTTTTTCGGCATTCCTGATCCATTGGAGCGACTGGCGCATGGCCTATGTGGTCATGGGGGCATGTGTGTTGTCCTGCGGTCTGGTCGCGACCCTTCTGATCGTTGATTCTCCTGGTAAGATGGGCCTGAAGCCTGATAACGCATCGGTCGGTGCAGGGGATGATGATGTTCCCGATGAAGGATCTGCCGCAGCCAAATTGATACCAGCAGGTGATGTGACCGTGAGGGATGTTCTGAAAACGCGTCCTTTCTGGCTTCTCTATGCGGGGACATTCTGTGCATCCATGGGTCTCTTCATCCCGTTCGTCCATCTGATGCCGTATGCAAAAGACCTTGGTTTGGCGACATCCACCGGGGTCATGCTGCTCAGCATGATTGGCGTCGGCAGCACGGTAGGCCGGTTTCTGATCGGCGGGTTTGCCGACCGGATCGGGCGGCGTCTGTCGCTGGCCTGCATGTACGCTGTCATGGGAGCCATATTCGCATGGTGGTTGACGGCTCCCGATTTCTGGGGACTGGTCCTGCTGGCCGTTATATTCGGCACCTCATACGGTGGTTTTGTGGCCCTGCTTCCGGCGGTGACAGCGGATTACTTCAGCGGTACCAACATCAGCGGCATCATCGGCGCACTCTACACCAGTGTCGCCATCGGCTCGCTTTTGGGACCTACCTTTGCCGGCTTCATGTTCGACCTGCGGCAGAGTTATGCAATCCCCATAACTGCCAGCATGCTGGCGGCCATTTTTGCGGCTCTGTGCACTCTTTTTCTGGAAAAACCCGGGTCCTGGCGGGAGAAATTTTTAAGCAGCGAACCCTAACCCAGGAAGAATTATTCATTTATATTTACGGGCATCCTATTTCTCATTGATTAGAAATGCCAGAAGCGCACCAGTCAGGGCGACAACGCCGAAGCAGACAAAAACGATGCTGAAAGAACCGTACAGATCGGCGAGTTTACCGGATACGGCCGTGGATACAATACCCGATGTGCTGGTGAATGTCGCCAGGAATCCCATGGCTGTAGCTGTCAGTTTGCGTGAGAAAATATCGGATGGAATGGATGCCAGCAAAATATCCGGCATGATAATCATGAGACCCACCACGGACAGGGCAACGACACCGATGTGAAAGCCGACCCCTAAAGACAGGGTAAAGCAGGATGCCGCCAATACGACAAGGCCGAAAATAATCAATGGTCTCCGCTTCCCTTTGAAATAATGGTCGGACAGGTATCCGCCCAAGGGGGCCGCGAAAACGCCTGGAAGAAGGATGAGGGAAGAGACCAGGCTGGCACGGTCGATGCTCATGGACCAGGTTTCGGATATAAAAGAGGGAATCCATACCAGACACCCGAACTGTACATATACAAAACAGAAGTAGACCAGTCCGACTACCCACAGGGTTCTGTTGCTTAAAATCAGTAACAGTTTTGGGCGTGGATCGTTTTCGATGCGGCGTTCGATGTGAACTTCATCATCGAAGTCCGGCAGGCCCTTTTCTCCAGGCGTATCCCTGATGGAAAACCAGAAAAACGTCACGGTCAGACCCAGCAGAGCCGGCAGGAAAATAAAGGCGCTTCTCCACCCCAGATGACCGCCAAGAAAGCCGGCCATGCGGATACCAAAACTACTGCCGATAGTGACGCAGGTGATAAACAGACCAATGGCCGTGGCTCGCCTTGACCGGGGAAACCAGTTGACAATCAGTTTTACCGCCGAGTTCCATCCCAGGGCCTGCCCCAGGCCATTGACAAGCTGTCCCACAGCAAGGATGGCCAGCGATGAACCCTGACTGAAAATTAAATTTCCGCCGATGGAAATAACCGCTCCCCAGGTAAGGGCTTTGCGTGGTCCGAAATGGTCGCCGATATATCCGGACGGGATCTGAAAGGCGGTGTAGCTGATAAAGAAACTGGCCATCAGCCAGCCGGCATGGGTATTGGATATGTTCAGATCATCCTTGATAAGGGGGATCATGGGGGAGTAATTGAACCGGCTGGCGTAGTACATGGCAAAGAGCCACCAGGTGAGCAATAACACCAGATGGGGCAGGGTGAATATATTCTTTTGCGTCAACACTTATTTGTGCGATTCGATGAAAGCTGTAAGATCTTTGTCTACCTCGGGAACCAAAAATGTTTCCGGAGCGTTCAGCAGGCGCTCTTTCCACACTTTGTTGGCCTTAATGGCCGCATCCTCAAATCCGCTATTTTCCCATTCACTATAGTTGTCCCAATTGGATACGGTGGGGCTCCACATCGATCGAAAATTGCTCAGGGTGTGTGCGTGGGTTAAATATTCCCCACCGCCGCCGGTCTCTTGAATCAACTTCAGCGGCAACGCCAAATCGGATGAATCCATGCCCATGTGAATACGTGCATTGCGTTTATACAGTTCCTCATCGATGACGATTTTTTCATATGACGTGGTCAGAATATTGTCCAGGACCCCCAATGCTTCATAGATGATCTGTGCTCCTCCCAGCATGGCCAGCATCAGGTTCTGCATGGTTTCATAACCCGCCTGACAATCCACAGTTTTCGAATCGGTTAACCCTGCCATGCTTCGCGTGGGAATTTTATAAAGATCCTTAGCCATCTGCAGCACCAGAATATTCGGCAGCATGGCTTCAGGCGTGCCGGTACTGTAGTTTGCCGTTTTCAGCCAGGCTACGGTTGAAGAGGGAGTCCACACGACGGGATTCCCGGGATTGACAAGCTGGATATAGACTGTCCCGGCCAGCAGTTCCGTATTCTGTTGAAGGGCGATGCCCATCAAATCCAGAGGCCCGCTGATGCCCCCCATGGCGGCTGTCGTGATCATGACCGGCTGATTGTGTTCGGCAAATGCCGTCATCACCCTCAAAACATCCGCGGAATAGGAAAGCGGACTGGTTGTAGCCAGACTGGTTCCGACGACGTGGTGGTTTTTCAACACATCGTCTTCACCGAATGCCAAGGCCACCATTTGCAGCGTTTCCTCAGGCTGTTCATTGTAGGGTGCAAAATAACTTACCAGGGGTTTGTCGGTATGCTTGAGGGTTTCATAGGTCACAGACAGATGCCTTTTGGATGGATCGATGTCGCTCGGGTCGCAGGGGTTGTTGCCTACAAAGTCGACGACGTCACTCATCTGGTGAATAGACTGGATCTGGCGAACATCGTCCAGTTGGGCGAGTCTGCGCCCGTTGTCCAGGTCCTGCACATAAATATTACCCGCATTGGGTGCGAGCCGGAATCCACCCTTTCCGATGATGGTCGAAAATGTCGCGTTCCTGGCCCGCCATTGAAATGTACTGGGAACCGTTGCCATTGCCGTTCTTACGAGATTTTCAGGGAAATAAACGGTTTTTCCTGTTACTTTTGCGCCATGCTTTTTGAGTGTGTCACGTGCCTTTTCGCTATGGAATACGCATCCGGTTTCACTCAGGATTGTTATAGATGCTTCATGAATAGGCAACAGATCCTGTTCCTCGGCAATGGTTAAATGAAGTTTCATGCTTCGATCCTTTTCTGCAACCCTAGGGTTTTGTTGGTGATAGGCACATAATATTTAGTAGAATATCGGTGCTTATTTGTCCAGCCATGATGTAGGCAATGCTTTTTCTTTGTCAAGCATTAAAACCCCTTGAAAGTTGTATTGTACCAGGATCCAAACGGAAATTGGTCTGACAACCTGAAAAACATATTGACATGCCAAAATGGATGGTTTAGGTGAATTTTTATGGTGGCCATTTATGCATGAATGTCATCGGGATGGTCTACCTACGTACTGGCCGGTTTTTTGCTATCGAAACCGCTCATTCCGATTCGGCGACTTATCAAGCCTTTTTGAATGAAACCATTAAAATAGACCAACCCTGATGAGGAGGTATTGCCATGTTGCTGGGTTTACACACGTATAGTTTTCATTTGCACGGCATGGGGCAGAATTGGGGAGGTTATGAACTGACCTGGCAGCGGGTAATGGATCTCTATTCCCTGATGGATGAAGCCGAAGCCCTGGCGTTGGACGGATTGCATATCACCGCGGTGGACTGTGAGAGCACAGATTCAGACAATCTCAAAAAGATTGCACGCTACGCAAAAGATCGGGGCCTTTATCTGGAATACAATTTTTCATTGAACGAAGAGTTCGATACCCGCTTGAACAACACCTTTGAGGAAGCCATTACGATCGCAAATGCGCTTGGCGCCGACGTCGCCAAAGTCAGCCTTGATCTCAGACGGCCCCGCCCCTTGTGTGCCAGCGGCCATCATCCTGAGGTCATGCAGCAGCTGGAAAAAATCGCAGACCAGCTCCATGCTGCCGCACCGATAGCTGAAACGGCCGGCGTAAGAATAGCTGTAGAAAACCACACGGAATCACTTTCTTCGGAGGTGTTGTGGTTGATCGACCAGGTGGGGCATTCCAGCGTGGGCGCCTGTGTGGACACGGTCAATTCGGTCATGGTGCTGGAAGATCCGATGAAAGCTATTGAAAACCTGGTGCCGTATTCTTTTACCAATCATTTTTGTGACCATCGCATCGAAAGAGATCAGTTCGGCTGCCGGTTCACCGGTGTGGCCTGCGGGGACGGCGACATTGACCTGAAGCGTGCACTTGACCTGATCAAAACCCAATCTACCATGGAGCGAATCAATATCGAGGTGGAATGGGACGCCGGAACGGATCCACCGGAGGAAGCCCGTCGTCGCGAACGCGAAGCCGTGGAACGCAGCATTCGATACTGCCGGGATGTATTGGGGATTTAGCAACAGGATCCGAGGATTCAAGGGTCCGAGGGGACAAGTGAATGTTTATAGTTATTTTCGCTTTTTCATTTTCGATTACATGAATTTGCGAACCGGTAATTATAATACTACGATAACTAGTTATTACAAATGGAGAAAATAACTATGGCTTCCAATTTTGACGACAAGGTCAGGGAAACCGGATTACATCTTTACCAGTTAGCGGAAGGGGATCAACCATCCCTCTTTAAAAAAGATTTCTGGACCGGCAAAATCATGGATTGGTCCATGAAAAATGAAGCATTTAAACAGGAAATGTTTCGTTTTGTGGATGTTTTCCCCTATCTGACACGACCTGAATCCGTAGCCAAACATGTACAGGAATACTTCTGCCGGCCCGGCCAGGATTTTCCAAAATCCATGCAGTGGGGACTCAAGCTGGTCAAGCCCGATTCCATGGTGGCCAAAATAGCGGCTAAAAGTATAACCAAAAACATTAACGCCATGGGTAAACAGTTCATTACCGGGTCGAATTTAAATGAATCCGCCAAGGTCATGAAAAAGCTCAGAGACCAGGGCGTTGCCTGGACGGTGAAAATTCTCAAGGAAGCGGTTATTTCCAAAAAAGATGAGGCGGATTTCATAGCCCAGCAGATGGTGTTGATCGATGAACTACATGAGATCCAGAAGAAGTGGCCAGCGCTGGGCGGCGGGTCAGGCGACCTGGATTGGGGCTTCACGCCCAAAGCCAACATATCCCTGATGGCATCCTGTCTGTTTTCCCAATATCAGTCCAAGGCCTGCGCGTTTGACTATAGCGTTGACATGGCCAAAGAAAAGCTGCGCCCGATTTACCGCAAGGTGATGGATGTGAACGCCTACGCCATGATGGACATGGAACACCTGCCCGGGCGAGAGTTCACCCTGGCTGTATTTAAAAGCATCAATGCAGAACCGGAATTTCGCGATTATCCGCACAAGGGCATTGCCTATCAGGCGTATCTCAAAGACAGTGTTCCCCTACTGAACGATTTGCTGGTCTGGGCCAAGGAGCAGAAACAGAATTTCGGTATCCGGCTTGTCAAGGGCGCATTCTGGGATGAAGAGGTGGTGCTGGCAAGCCAGTATAACTACCCTGTTCCAGTATTCACCGACAAGTGTGCAACCGATGCCGGTTTCGAAAATTGTGCACGCCTGATTCTGCAAAACCACCGCCACACCATGCTGAAATGTGCTTCCCACAACATTCGCAGTGTGGCTTACGTGCTGGAGACCGCCAAGGAACTGAGCGTACCGAAAGAGCGTCTGGAATTTCAGATGCTGCACGGCATGGCCGAGAATTTAAGATCGGCCTGGATAAAAAAGGGTATGCAACTCAGGTTATACGCACCTGTTGGTGAGATTGTGCCGGGTATGGCTTATCTGGTCCGTCGGCTGCTGGAAAACACGTCCAACGAGTCTTTCCTGCGCCAGAGTTTTGCGGACAATGCTTCCAAAGAAAAAATGCTTCAAAACCCGGCAGACCAGATAAAATCAGAACCGCAGCCGAAGGTTCCCACTGAGCAAGCCCCGCAATATGGTGACAAGGGGCCTTTTCATAACCAAGCATCCCTGGAATGGACAGCTGAGAACCGGCATGCATTTTCAGAAGCCCTCGGGAGCGTAAAACAACAGTTTCCCATTAAGGTTCCGCTTAATATAGACGGTAAAACCGTCACAAACGAAAAGGAGATTTATTCCACCAATCCCAACGATCCCGATGAAGTCGTTGGCATCGTGGCTTCCGGAGGTGCCACCGAAGCTGAAAAGGCGATCTCAACCGCCAAGGCAGCTCGGCCGGGATGGAGCCGCAAGCCGGCAGCCGAACGCAGCGAGTACTTGTTCAAGGCAGCGTCCATAATCGGAAAAAAGCGCTATGAGCTGGCTGCCTTGCTGGTGTACGAAAGTGGAAAAACCTGGAACGAAGCGCATGCGGAAGTAGATGCGGCCGGCGATTTTTTGGAATATTATGGTCGTGAGATGATCCGTTTGGGTAGCCCGAAAAGTAATGCCAACTTTCCTGGAGAAAAAAGCAACCGCATCTATACATCAAGAGGCGTATGCGCTGTTATTGCTCCCTGGAATTTTCCGCTGGCTATTTCCGTGGGTATGTCTGCCGCGGCAACGGTTACCGGAAACACAGTGGTCTACAAACCATCATCCCTGTGTCCCGTGATTGGATCGGTGGTTTACAGCCTTTTTGAAGATGCCGGCCTGCCGCGAGGTGTTTTTAACTTTTTGCCCGGGGCCGGGAATGAAGTGGGCAATTTGTTGACCACGCATCCGGATGTGGCCCTCATCGCTTTTACCGGCAGCATGGAAACAGGGCTCAAAATTATTGCCGCTGCCGGCAAAACACCTGAAGGTGCGGTTCATGTAAAAAACGTGATTGCAGAAATGGGAGGTAAAAACGCCATCATCGTGGACGCCGACGCCGACCTGGATGAAGCTATCGGCCACATTGTCCAATCGGCTTTCAGCTACCAGGGACAGAAGTGCTCGGCCTGCTCACGCCTGATCGTTTTGGAAGAAAATTACGATAAGCTGGTAATGCGTTTAAAAAATGCCGTGGAAACACTTATTACCGGTCCCAGCCGGGACCCGCGAACGGACATGGGTGCCGTGATCAATGCCGCCGCCCGGGAAAAAATCAGGCAATATATTGAAATAGGCAAAAGCGAAGGCACCGTGCTGGTGGAACATCAGACAGACCCGTCACCAGGACATTTTGTCCCGGCAACGGTCTTTGTGGACATCAAGCCGGAAAGCAAACTGGCTCAGGAAGAGATTTTTGGCCCGGTGATCTGTGTGATCAAGGTAAACGATTTTGATGAAGCCCTGGCTGTGGCAAACGATACAAAATATGCTTTGACCGGTGGTGTTTTTTCGCGCAGTCCTGCCAATATCGAAAAGGCCTGCAGAGATTTCCAGGTGGGCAATCTCTATATCAACAGGGCCATTACCGGAGCCCTGGTGCAACGCCATCCCTTTGGGGGGCATAAAATGTCCGGTGTTGGCTCCAAGGCCATGGGGCCCGATTATCTGCCTCAATTCATGTTTTCCAGGACCATCGTTGAAAATACGTTTCGCAGCGGATTTGCCCCCATGTAATAGGAGCAGGATCATTCGATGAAAGTTCAAAAAATAAAAAAAAATCTGACCTCTGAAATGGTCATCGAAGAAATTTTGAAAAACCTGAAATCAGGCGATCTCAAACCGGGGGATAAACTCCCCACCGAGCGCGAGATGAGCCAGATGCTTGGCGTGGGAAGGTCTTCCATTCGGGAAGCCGTAAAAGGTCTGGTTCTCATGGGATATCTGGAAGCCTCCCAGGGCAAAGGGACCTTTGTTAGAAACGATGTCGCCGACCGCACATTGTCCTATGCAAACCTGCAGAATGTCATGGTCGTGGATAATATTTTCGACCTGATGGAGCTAAGAAAGATTATCGAGTGCAACGCGGTCGGGTTAGCCGCAACAAGGGCCAGCACCGAAGACATGGATCGAATCATCCAGGCACTCGATCAGATGAAAGCGTGCCGGCAAGATATCAAAAAGTTTTATACTCCTGATTTCAACTTTCACATGGCCATTGCTGATGCCACGCACAATAAAATGATTTGTGAAATCATGCGCCTGATTGTTGAAAAAGCGCATGATCAATATGATAAATTTATTCCCGATCAACTGTGCCCGCCCGAACAGGCGATTCAGACAGCCGAACAGATTGTCGCCAGCCTCAAAAAAGGAGAGGGGCAGAACGCCACCAGGTATATGCAGGCGCATTTGAGCCTGGTGGAAATTGAGCTCAATCGTGTGCTATCGAATGAAACATCTATTCACACCAAGAATTCTATTTTAAAGGAAGGCAAACAAAATGCAATTGTATGAATTTCTGACACACCATCAGGTCGAGCAGATACACGAAGCCTCTTTAAATATGTTAGAACAAGTCGGAATAGAATTTCGCTACCCGCCGGCATTGGAAGTATTAAGCAAGGGTGGTGCCAGAGTTGAAGGTGAACGCGTATATTTATCGCCGCAACTGGTGGAGAGCCAGATAAAAAAAGCACCCGCACAGTTTACAATTTACGCTCGTAATCCGGATAACGATGTTGTTATCGGCGGCGACAACATTGCTTTTGTCCCCGGATATGGTGCGCCCTTTGTTACCGATATGGAAAAGGGCAGAAGGGAAGGCACGCTTCTGGATTTTCAAAACTTTGTTAAATTAACCGGTGCCAGCCAATTTCAGGATATCTGCAGCGGTATGGTAATCGAGCCCACGGACGTTCCTGCTGAACGTCGCCATGCTGAAATGATTTACACTGCCCTGAAATACTCGGACAAGCCCATTATGGGCAGCGCCATGGGGGATAAATGCGCCAGGGACAGTGTCCGCATGGCATCAATATTATTCGGTAATGAACGGGAACTGGCCCAAAAACCACGCATGATCAGCATTCTGGGCTCCTTGACGCCGCTTTCTTACGATGATCGTATGCTGGGAGCCATTATGGAATATGCCCGGGCGGGACAACCTCAGCTCATCTCGACGCTGGCTATTGCCGGTGCAACGTCTCCTGCCACAATGGCGGGCACCCTGGCGCTTCAAAATGCAGAAATTTTAGCGGGAATCGTTTTAACGCAACTGGTGCGGGAAGGAACGCCCGTTGTTTTTTCGGGTTCTTCTTCCAATGCCGAAATGCGCTCCGGCGCGCTAAGTATCGGTTCTCCTGAAATGGCCATCAATACTGCCGCAACAGCCCAGATGGCACGTTACTACAATCTGCCTTCCCGAGGCGGCGGCGCCGTCAGCGATGCCAAGGCCCCGGATGCGCAGGCTGCCTACGAATCGATGATGAGCTTATTAATGGCCCAAGTAAGTGGCATCAATTTTGTGCTCCATACGGCCGGTATTTTTGAATCTTACAACTGTATGTCCTACGAAAAATTCATCATCGATGATGAAATCTGTGGAATGGTGAAAAAAATTAAAAAAGGATATGAAGTCAATGAGGACACCCTGGGTTTGGCCGTCATAAAAGAAACAGGCCCGGGCGGACACTTTTTGGATAAGGACCATACATTAAAACATTTCAGAAGTGAGTTTTATCTGCCCTCATTATCCGATCGTGACAGCTTTGACGACTGGCAGGCGAAAGGGTCTCCCCTGTGCATGCAATCGGCCAACCAAATGTTTAAGGAAATACTTGCCGCCTATGAAGCCCCCGAACTGCCTGAAGGTGCAGATAGAGAATTGAGAAAATTTATTGAAACACTATAGGGTGGGATGACATTGGAACTGAAAGCAATACATGAAAACTGCTCCGGCTGCGGTGTCTGCCGGTTGGTCTGCAGTCTGGAGAATTACCGTGAAGTCAATCCTGCCATGGCGGCCCTTAAGATCGAAGGACGTTTTCCAGCGCCGGGCGATTATCTGATTCACCTCTGCAACCAGTGTGGCCAGTGTGCCGAGGCCTGCCCGGTGGATGCTATCCCATTGAAAAACGGCGTCTATCTGATCGATGCGATTGAATGCACCGGCTGTATGATATGTGTCCAGGCGTGTCCATCTGGCGTGTTTTTCGAGCATGTGGAGGCTTGCCCTAGTGAAGCGCTACAACTGGTCAATTCTGAATAATATGCAAATAATGATATGAAATACTAAAAACATCAATGATCTATCGGAAGTTGGATCGAATGATAAGGAAGGAATACAGTCGATTTTTTATAAAAGGAAGAGCGTAGCGATTCCACACTTGGATATTGGACATTCAAACACTTGGCCCCTTGGCCCCTGGAACCCTCGAATCCTTTCTGATTGTGAACAGGGTGGACATTCAAAGTTAGAACATTCGGATTGAATTGTAAAAACGGAGTGAAAAAATATGCTCTACGGATACGCCGGAACCATACTAAGGATTAACTTGAGCAGGGGCGAGATCGTCAAAAAAGCGCTGGCGCCTGAAATGGCTGACAACTATCTGGGGGGAAGAGGGTTTATCGCCCGGATGCTCTATGATGAAATTCCTTTGGATATCGATCCCATGGGAGCGGACAATATTTTTCTTGCAGCCACCGGACCTTTGAGCGGTCATTTTCTGCCGGCCAGCGGTAAAACCCATTTCGGCACCAAGTCTCCAGCCAACGGCGGCTATGCCGACAGCAACATGGGCGGCCATTTCGGCCCGGCATTGAAGTATGCCGGCTACGATGTGCTGGTGCTGACGGGTAAGGCTGCGGAACCCAGCTTGCTGTTCATCGAAGATGACCGGGTTGAAATCCGCCCGGCAGCCGAGTACTGGACCATGGGGGCCATCGCTTGTGAAACCCGACTAAAAAAAGACCTGGGGGATGATTTTCAGATCATTACCATTGGTCCGGCCGGTGAAAACAAAGTCCGATTTGCCTGCATTTCACATGACTTCGGCCGTCAGGCCGGTCGGACCGGCCTGGGCATGGTGCTGGGAACTAAAAATATCAAAGCCGTGGCAGTCAAGGGAACCGGTAGCCTGCCGGTTTTTAACGTGGAGGGGGCCTATGCCAAAGGAAAAGAGGCTTTCCGCCTGGTGTCCGCTAAACCGGGATTCAAGGGCTGGACACCCGAGGGAACTGCCGGCATCACCGACTGGGTCAACCAGGTGGGCGCATTCCCCACCCGCAATTTTCAGACCTCCTATGCGGAACACCACACGTCGATCAACGGAAAGGCGGTCATAGAGAAGCTCAAAATTACAGACAAAGCCTGCTTTTGCTGTCCCACGCCCTGTGGTAAATATGGTCACACCAAAACCGTGCTGGGATCGGCCTACGTGGAAGGCCCGGAATATGAAACCATTGCCCTGTTGGGAGGAAACTGTCTTCTGCCGTCCATCGAGGATGTTGCCTATGCCAACTATGTGTGTGACGAACTGGGGATCGATACCATTTCCGCCGGGGCCGTGGCGGGTTGGGCCATTGAAGCCTATGAGAAGGGAATCCTGACCCAAAAGGAAGTTGGCAGAGAGATCCAATTTGGTGACCTCGATTCGGTGGTCTTTCTACTCCAGCAAATGAGTAGCCGGGAGGGCATTGGCGAGCTTCTGGCCGAAGGGGTGAAGATTGCTTCACAAAGACTGGGCCGAGGATCCGAGGCCTTCGCTATCCACGTGAAAGGCCTGGAATGGACCGGATATGAGTGCCGCAACGCACCCTCCATGATGCTGGCCTATATGACCGCCGACATCGGTGCTCATCACAACCGGGCCTGGGTACTGGGTCACGACATGGCGGGATCCGCAGCCTCGGTTCATGATTTGATCAGTGCCGGAGGGGGTGGAAAAAAACGGCCCAAAGCGGCTGTCAGCGCTGAATCGGCTAAACATGTCATCGCGTCTCAGCATACACGGCCCCTGTTCGATGCCCTGGGGGTCTGCCGCCTGCAGCTGATGGAGCTGGGCTTTGAAGTGGAGCATTATGCCGAACTTTATTACCTGATTACCGGCAAAAAGAAAACCTGGCCGCAGCTGCTGGATATTTCAGAACGTGTATGGAATTTAACCCGGGCATTTTCTATCAGGGAAATGAAAGAATATGGCCGAAGCCAGGACTATCCCCCCCCCCGATTCTACACGGAACCGGTGCCCAGCGGTCCCAATCAAGGGCATTATCTCAACAAAGCGGAATTGGATACGCTCCTGGATGCCTACTATCAGGCCCGGGGCTGGGACGAGGACGGTATTCCCACCAGAGCGACGTTGATACGTGTCGGTCTGGATGATATAGTAGAGACAATGGAAGCCGCAAAACATGGTAAGGTTGATCACTAAAAATCTGATGTCCCTTTGCTTTTGTTCGATGAAGACTCTTTCAATTTATAGCCGACAGCGTATTAATTACAAGACTGCTCGACCAAAATGCTGCCACTGTCTCGTACGGGTTTACCGCTTGCAGGCAATTCCTTTTTCGGTTGAAAAATATATGTTGTGGCCGGTTTTATCTCTTGTAAATAGTTGGTTTCCTTATAGTCATCAAACCTGATGGTGAGTGGATGAAAATCTGATCGAGGTACATAGAAGCGTACGTGTCCCTGTTTATTGGTTTTGAAACAACCCAGCCCCACAAGAACGACTTCTCCACCACAAATCGGGTTTCCCTGCTGGTCAAGGACCTTAATCGAACTTAAACGTCGTGACGGAAAGTATTTGGCAATCAACTGCCTGAGCTTACCTGCGTTATTAGGTGCTGGCATTTCTGCCACTTGTTTCAGTACATCCTCTTCATAATTCCCAGGTTTTTTAGGCGTCTTCCAATTTTCCCCATATTTTAGACGCAGGTATTCCTCGGGTGGATTCGGCACAAGGAAAGTCTCTTCGAGAAAGGATATTTCCTTTAATTCCGTAAACAACCTAAGGGGGCTTTTTAGGAAGGGAAATTGGATTATGTAGTCATCAACAACCTTATAACACTGCCAGTCAATTCTTGTTGAGTACTTAACAAGGGGTATATATGGATTTACACTCAGGTGATCTATTCTGGCGAGAAAACCGTGATTCCTGAAAGCTACAACAATCTGGTCAAGTGACTTCTCGGTTACACCGTGATATCCGATTACCGAACCCACGTCGACGTCGTCATCCCATGGCAGTAAATCGTTATCTCTAATCGCTCCGAGACAGGTTCCCTGTCGCAGGAAAAAGGTCACTCCGAAACTATCCAGGATATGTTTGACCTCCTTTAGCGCCTTGATTGCATTACTTCGGTCTATTGGTTCTTCTGATTCAAGCCATTTATCTAATCTTTTATTATCTTCAGTACTCATGCTACTATCCATCATCTATCACTCTTCCTTAATTTGTTAAAACCATAATAAAATGGCATCAAAAATGATGCCTCGTAACAATCCTGGGGTATGACAATTATCCTCTGTGGTAGAAGTAAAGGATCAAGAGTTCTCTTTTGACGCTTAGCGTGAGGGATAATTTAAAATTACATGCCTTACCAGGAAGCATCTCAATATGTAGTAGCGTCGGATATCAAGTGACGACTCACCGGATCGCCGGTTTTTGTACTGTTCTTGATTCGAGATTGTTTGCGATTTGTGTTTCATAATGCATTTTAGCAACAGCATCAGAATTTATGGGATGTTTTATAAGTTTGTATTGACGATTATACTCCACAAGCATGCTGCTGCTGATCGCAGGGGTCCTGGAAAATACTATCAGTCGGTCCTTGCTGACCGTGTTGAAATTATCATCCCCATGTATTAGAAATTGGGCTCCATGTTCATCAAGCACCGCATCAGTGATAATATAGGGTGTCTCAACAACCTCTGAAACATACCTGATTGATTCCACTATCTCTTTTCTGAATTCCCATGTCAGCAGAGGTGTGTGTCCTTTGTATTTCTCTATGTCTTTGTCGGTCGAAAGCCCAACCACTACCTCCCCATATTTTGCGGCTCTCCTTAGCAGTCTAATATGACCGTGATGTAATAAAGTGACTGACATATCGACTATTACACGTGTGCTCATTATTTGGTTCCTCGCATGCTGATGAAATATTAAAATATACAGATAGTTAGATGAAAGCGGTTTTTTAAAACACTGCTGTGAACACAACACCGTGAACTTCAGACATTGTATGCGTATCTGAGATGATTTCTCAAAATCTGCGGGAAAATGATATTTCTGCACTGGCTTTAAGGCTTAAGGGGCAAGTGCAGTGAACTCTGATGGGGCTTCCATTAACGTGGCAGGATGCGCAAGATTTAAAAATCTTTCCTATCGTTTTGGGAACTGAGCTAATGAAATGGATAATTCTTTTCGTTGTTTAATTTTTTTCCCATATTGTCCTTTTGGTCTTTATGGCGATATAACACCATTTCGTCTTTTTTTGAGATTCTTTATCTTGTACCAGCAAGGAGCCATCTGTGTCAACAAGATTCAGGATGATAGCTTTCAGCTTTCCCTGTTAAACCTTGATTTTTTGACAGATGATCGTTCCCGGTTCCAGCTATTGGAATATGGTTTTCTGCCTCGAACCCGGGAATTTTCAGTCAGAGAGATGAAAAACTTCGATCGCAGCCAGGATTATCCACCGCCCATATTCTACGAGGAACCGGTGCCCAGTGGCCCCAATGCGGGGCATTATCTTTCTAAAGCAGAATTCGAACCTGAATCCTGAGCTATTCTTGAATTATTAATTCCTCAAACTGTTTATTTCACCAACCATCAATAGCTTTACCAGGAGAGTTAATCTATGCTCAAAAATTAGGTGCAGCAACTATAACAAGAGCTGTACTTTATTAATGCCAGAAATATACAGTTTTTATCGACAGGACGAGTACCCATATATTGTGGTCAGTGCTCATTGCTCGTACTAAAATTTAGGCCACCTTTTGAGTGAGTTATCACAGGTTTTAAGAAGTTCCATGCGCCGTTGATGAGTAGGAGCTATCGGCGATTTTGAGATTGGCTGAATAATAAGACCAGTATAGCTGTTTTTAATAAGAGGTAACTTTTTCACGCTTATTATTTTTGTCTTTTAGCGCATTGTCTTCTTCATTCGATGGAAATATACCTCCGGGATGATGAACTCCAAATCCACTGGCATAAGTTGTACCGGTCTTATACCTTTTCCCTTTTAATCCCGATACAAGCATGGAGCTTAAATAACCGCATGCTAAACCTAATAGGAGGGAAACAATTGTAATTATAAATAATGAAATGATATTAGATGAAATGTTGAAATAGAACAACGATGGACCAATTAGTAGTCCGCCAATTCCACCCACCCAAGGTTTTTTAAATCCAAAAATAGATCCAAATAAACCAACTATGAAAATGATAGTAGAAAGGTTCATAATTATTTCTCCTTTCCGGTTGGTGTTGGTAATATGCCATTTCAGTACATCGTGACAATTTGATATAGCTTGAAAATCTATTAGCGAACAACCGAAACGAAATTTTTACCGATACCATCTGGTCATGCCCAGTGTACCACGGAGGGGCTTATGAATGCAAGATTTGGTGCATGGTGATAATAATCGCACACTGGTAATTTTTCAGGTGCCCGATAACCTTGTTTTTGTTGGAGAGTCATCAATACCTTTAAAGCATTGATGTTCCCCTATTCCTAAGGTTCGGGATTTTTATTTTCGGGTATCCCTGTTCTGGGCCACCGGATAGTTTCATGAACTTTCATCACAGCACAACCGAACGTTAGGATTAACATAGTCCCGATAAGGATATCTGGATATAGTCTCCTCATTAATCTCCACTCCTAAGCCCGGGCCTTCCGGTAAACTGATGTAGCCATCCTCAACATTAAACGGACTTACTGAAATTTCATCACTTCTGTCCTTGAACTGAACATAGTATTCCAGAATAAGAAAGTTTGGTATGCATGCCGAGACATGAAGAGAAGCCGCCAGGCCGATAGTGTTACTGTTATAATTATGGGGTGATACGATAACTTTATATGGCTCAGCCATAGCCGCAATTTCCTTCATTTCCAAGATACCACAGCAGCACACATCAGGAATAATGATGTCTGCAGCTCTCTTTTCAAATACTTGCCGGAAGTCTGACTTTGTATAAAGTGTCTCTCCGGTAACTATGGGAATATTTATGTTTCTCCTTACTTCCGCCAAATCATCTATACTATCAGGTGCAATGGGGTCTTCGTACCAGAAAGGTTTAAATTTTTCCAGCATCTGAGCCCACCTGATAGCGTACAACGGTGATTGTATGCGATAGACATCAACCAGCAGATCAATATCCGGTCCAACCGCCTCTCTCACTGCCCTGACTTTCTCAATGGCCAATTGCTCTTGCTGCTTGCTGATATAGGTTTGTTTCAGACCGTCGAACGGGTAAAATTTTAGCGCTTTAAACCCGCTTGCTACTACTTCAGTAGCCTTATTAGCAAACTCCTCAGGTGTACGGGCATCTTCCCACCATCCATTTGCATAAACTTTTATTTTATCTCTGCAGGATCCACCAAGTAGATTATAGACTGGTGCATTAAACCATTTGCCGACGATGTCCCAGAGAGCCAGCTCTATACCACTAATAGCACTAAAATAGTCCATGGACCCTTGTCTGTCAGCATAATCTTCGTACATTACTGTTGTGAAATGCTTGATATTGAGTGGATTTCGGCCAACAAGGTAATTTCCAATGTGATCCACATAGGCTGCAATGCTTCTCTCACGATCCAATAAAGTATGACACTCCCCCCAACCACTTATCCCCTCATCAGTCTCTATCCTTAT
>JAFDAT010000075.1 GCA_019313725.1 Deltaproteobacteria bacterium | reverse complement strand
CGGCCAGGGCATGCAAAAACATTTCGTTATGGGTAACCATGATGACTGTGCCCTCGAAGCTGTCGATGTCCGCCAGCAAGGCATCGCATGAATCCATGTCCAGGTGGTTGGTGGGTTCATCCAGCAGCGGGAGGTTCAGCGGCGTGACCAGGATTTTGCCCAGGATGACCCTGCTCTTTTCACCCCCGGAAAGGACACTGATTTTTTTCAAGGCCGAATTTCCTTCAAACATCATGGCGCCGCAGATATTCCTGGCCGTCTGCTGATCGATGCCTTCGCTCGAGTAGAGAATCTCCTCTTCAACCGTGCGGCGGTCGTCGAGGGTCTGAATGTTGGTCTGCTCAAAAAAACCTTTTTTCACCGATGGATTGTACTGGATTTCGCCGGTCTGTGGGTCGAGAGCACCGGCCAGCAATTTCAACAGCGTGGTCTTGCCCTTACCGTTCTTGCCGATGACACATATGCGGTCCCCGGCGTTGACGGACAGGTCAAAGTTATTGATCAGGGGTACATCGGGATTGTATGTAAAGGCGGCGTTTCTCACCGACAGCACATGCTTTCCGCGAAACCGTTCACTGCGGAACGCAAAATCCAGCGTACTGATCTGGGCCAGCTTGTCTTTCTTCTCCAGCTTTTCAAGCGTTTTAATGCGTGACTGTACCAGGTTGGCCAGCCGGGCCTTGGCCCTGAAACGAGTGATGAACTGCTTTATCTCTTTTTGGCGGCGCTCGTCGTTGAGACGGGTTTTTTCGTAAACCTCCTCATCCTGGGCTACCTGGGAGTAGTACTTATGGGTATCCCCGGCAATTTTTCTGGCTTTGTGCCGGTGAATGCCCACCATGTGGGTAACCACCTTGTCCATGAAGCCCCGGTCGTGGGTGATGAGCATCAGTTCGTGGGGCCATCGCACCAGAAAACGTTCGATCCATCGAATCGAGGTAATGTCCAGGTAGTTGGTGGGTTCATCCAGAAGCAGTAGGTCAGGCTCCGAAACCAGGACCTTGGCCAGATTCAAACGCACCTGGAAACCGCCCGAGAATTCTTGCGGGTGCCGCTGCATATCGCCCTGGGAAAATCCCAGTCCCATCAGGATTTTTTCCACCTTCCAGTGATGATCCTTTTCGGTTTCGGGAAGGCCGGTCATGCCTTCCGCCAATATCGTGTCTGCGGTAAAGTCAAGCCGCTGGCGGACAATGCCCATGCGGTAATTTTTAGGAATCGTCAACGCCCCGCCGTCATAGGCCTCTTCCCCGGTAATGATGCGAAAAAGGGTTGTTTTTCCGTGTCCGTTGCGCCCCACCAGCCCGATGCGCTCCCTGGCATTCACCTTGAATGCCAGACCATCGAACAGGACCTGGCCGCCGAAACTCTTTTGTAGGTTCTCGATGTTGATCATAATAACGGTTGTCCATCTCTCCCATGAATTCGGCTGTTACAGGTACCCGCCATATCCGGCACCAGCTAAAGCATAACGGAACATATCTGTGACAACCGTTATGAAATTATACATTTTTTATATGAGAGTCAATGGAAAGGACGGGATTGTCCATCCCTGCATAAGCAGAATGGAATGAAATCGCGAAAACGTAGATACCCGGGTCCAGAGGGCCCGGCACTGGATGCGCCTTGGAAGGGAGGCCATAACATATGAGTGCCTAAAGTGGGCTAAAGTGAACTAAAGTGACTAAAGTTAAGGAATTCTATCTTTTTTATAAAAGCAGAGCGTAGCGATTCATCAACTTTGACAGACTTACAAAAAGTCCGAAATTCCGTCATGCCCCTGCCTTCGCAGGGGCAGGCTCTGCGAAGGCAGGCATCCAGAACTATCTGAAAACACTGGATAGCGCTAAAGCTTCACTTCGTGCCCCGCCTTCCCGGGAATGACGCTAAAGGACGCTTTAAGACTTTTTACCCTTTAGCTATTCTTTGCCATGTTTTCTATGCGACTACAGGGTTTGCCGGTCAGCCTGACTCTATGGTGGTGCGTTCGAGAGGCTCGAAAAGATCCTGCAGTTTGTTTGAAAGGGCCGCAGATTTTCGAGCAAGGTCCCGACGGAAATCCACGTGAAGACTATCGATTTTCAACTGAACCTTGTTGAGGATTCGCTGTTTTTGCTTCAGAAGCCGTGCTATGTCTGTGCGCTTTTCCAGGTAACGGTCCCTGGTAAGCGTTGAATACGCCTCAATTCGCCGGCACAGATAGGCATATTTCTCATCCAGATACGACGAAACCCTTTCCGCCTTCATCATTTCCCGAGTTATAGCATAATAATGGTGACCCACCACGCTCAGTTTGACTGCTTCGGCAAACATCTCACGGTTGCGGATCAGGTTTCTCAGCAGGAACTTGACATACTGATAGCCATAGGGGGCTACCGTTTGCCGCAGGAGCGATTTGAACAGCACTTTTATTTCCTGAAAATGCACTTCTCTTCCGAACCGGTGCGTTCTTCCGAGAGTGTCCAGCAGCCGGCTGCAGCGGCTGAAATAATTTTTCAGGCGACGGTCATAGATGGTGGACAGAATTCGATTGTAACCGCTTTTCAAAACCGCCTCATCCATGCGGGGTACAAAGTTGATGGCATTGGCGTGGGTGTTGTTGCCGTCGGGGGCATGCAGCAGGCGCCCCTGGGTCTCCAAGCGCCGGTAGAGCTGGGTTCCCGGCAGTGCGGTCAACAGCCCGACCATGGCCTGGGGAATGCCGGTTTCCTGGATGAACGCCACCTGGCGATCGAATATGTCGTCGGTATCACTGTCAAAACCCACGATGAAGCCGGCCATGACCTCCATGCCGTGACGCTGGATGGTTTTTACCGCAGCAGCCATATCCAACTTCAGGTTCTGCTTCTTCCCGGTTTCCCTGAGACCTTCTACGGAAGGGGTTTCGATGCCGATGAACACCTCGTCGAACCCTGCATTCCGCATGGCAGCCAGCAAGTCAACATCGTCGGCCATGTTGATGCTCGCCTCGGTAAAAAACCGGAAAACAAACCCGTGTGAGCGCTGCCAATCGATGAGAGGCGGCAGCAAATCCGTTTTTACCCTTTTCTTGTTGCCGATGAAGTTATCATCGACCATGAACACCGGTCCCTCCCAACCCAGTTCAAAAAGCGCATCCAGCTCCGCTGTCACACCGGTGGCCGATTTCAAACGCGGGCGGTTGCCGTAAACACTCCAGATATCACAAAATTCGCACTTGAAAGGGCAGCCCCGGGAATATTGGATGGACATGGATGCATAGGCGCCCATATCCAGCAGGTCGAACCTGGGCACGCGCGCATCGGCCATGGCGGGTTTGTCCGCAGGCGGATAGACGCGTTCAGCAGTGCCGTCTTCCATGGCCGCGATGAAATCCGGCAGCGTATTTTCCACCTCCCCCAGCACCAAGTGATCGACTCCTTTGATTTTCTCACGACTCGATGTGGGGTACGGTCCCCCGGCAACCACCGTGGTATTCAGACGGTTGCAGGTCGCCACCACTTTTTTGAATGAAGCCTTCTGTACGATCATGGCGGAAACATAGACATGGTCGGCCCACAGCACATCGGCTTCGTCCAGGCTTTCGATATTGAGATCCACCAGTTTAAGACGGTAATCGTCGGGGAAATAGGACGCGATGGTGATCAGCCCCAGGGGCGGCATGGCACTTTTCTTCCCGGTAAACTGGAGCGCATACTGAAAACTCCAATACGTGTTTTGGGGTACCTCGGGGTAAATTAATAAAATATTCTTTTTGTTTATCATCTGTTGTATGTAAAAAACAATGTGGAGAAAGTACAGGGAAGGTTTTGAATTTACAAAACTTTTACAATCAGATATAAAGGAATTGAATAGAACGATGATTTGCAGAACCTCTTCAATTCTCACCGGCTGAGCCGGTGGCTTATGAAGGGAGTTAGGATTGACTGATGACCCGTTCCGGATGGCTGTTTCATCCCATATTGATCTTGATATTTTCCATACTGGCGCTCGGCACTTCGCTGTTTCTCTATATCTATTGGTACATCGAAGCCAGCACCGGTCTGAAGTCGCTCGTCAAACGGTTCAATATCGATGCGGGGCAGGTCCTGGAATCACAGACATGGGTGGTTATCCTGGTTCTCTCGATATTGGTGGGCATCATTTTCATGGGGATCTTCATCATTTTCGTCTACAACGTAAAAACCCTGCAGCTCTACCGGCTCCAGCACAACTTCATCAACAGCTTCACCCATGAACTGAAAACACCTGTCACCGCCCTTAAGCTCTACCTGGAGACCTTTGCCAAGCACGAACTCTCCAGGGAGGACCAGCTGAAGTACATCCAGTACATGCTCTATGACACCGGCAGGCTGTCCGACGATATCAACCGTATTTTGAACCTGGCCCAGATCGAGAGCAAGAGCTATGGCGGTGAACTGGAAACCCATCACCTGGAAAATGCCATCAACCGGTTTTTGAAAAATAATTCCCGCTATTTTCAACATTGCCGGATTTCGGTTTCAAACCCTGCGGGAAACGCCTATCTCTACCTGATCAACCCCTCCCTGTTCAACATGCTCCTGATGAACATCCTCACCAATGCCGTAAAATACAACAATTCTAAATTGCCTGAAATCGAAATTTCTTTTGAAGAAAAAGGCAAAAAGCTGTATATTTCTTTCAAAGACAACGGCATCGGCATCGACAAGACCGAAAAGAAAAAAATATTCAAGAAATTTTACCAGGTCGGCAGCTCCGACGATATGTCCGCCAGAGGCAGCGGACTCGGACTCTATCTGGTGGAACATATTGCCAGGATACACAAAGGCAGGATAATGATGGACAGTCCGGGGCTGGGCAAAGGTTCGACCTTCACATTGATTTTACCGTTGAAATATTCATTATGAATGACAGTATCAAAAAACGAATTCTGGTCATTGAAGACGAAAAACATATCGCCGAAGGCCTCAAACTGAATCTGTCCCTGCAGGGGTACGATGTGACCGTTGCCGAAAACGGGAACACGGGGCTGAAAACCTGGAAATCATGGCAGCCCGATCTCATCGTTCTCGACATCATGCTGCCGGGGATTGACGGGCTTTCCGTCCTCAGGAGCATACGGCTTGAAGATGAAAGGATTCCGATACTTATCCTGTCGGCCAAAGCTGCAACCGACTACAAGGTAAAAGGCCTGGCCTACGGTGTCGATGATTACCTGACCAAGCCCTTCAGCCTCGAGGAATTCCTGCTGCGAGTGGATCGGCTCCTGACCCGCCTTTCGTGGTACGAAGAAAACGGCATGGGAAACGCAGGTGACGGCCGGGGGCAGAACATACACACCTTCGGTGACAACCGGATCGATTTCAGCACCCTGATCGCCCATGGCCCGCAGGGGGAGATCCAGCTTACCGACCAGGAAGCTAAGCTGCTGAAACTGTTTGTCACAAACCCGGGCAAACCGCTCTCCCGCCAGAAACTGCTGGAAATCGGCTGGGGATATACCCGGGGCACGACAACCCGGACCGTGGACAACTTCATCGTACGCTTCAGGAAATACTTTGAAAAAAACCCGAAAAAGCCCGTTCACTTCAGAAGTTTGAGATCCATCGGGTATGTCTTCTATTCCAATCCTGAAACACGCTGATGAATCCGCAAAATAATGCTGAGCGCTTGCAACCTAAAAAAATCTGCCTTAATATATGACCCATGGAAAACACACACAACCAACCCATGGTTCTGCATGAAAATGGAACCCTTCAAAAACAGAACCAGGCCTTGATCCTGGAAGAACCGCTTTCTATCCGCATAGAGGGAAAGCCCTATGCCGTTGTCATGCGGACCCCCGGGGATGAACTGGCCCACGCCGCAGGATTCTGTCTTGCCGAAGGGCTCGTGGAAAACCCTGAAGATTTCACCACCCTCGGTTTCTGCACGGAAGACGGTGTCAACGTTGTGACCGCCACCCTTACCCCCGAAAGACGCAAGCAGGTACACCACATTTTGAGCAGGCAAGGATTTGTAAGCCAGACCAGCTGCGGCATCTGCGGCAAAGAAATGCTTACCGACCTTTATCAGATCGTGAAGCCCGTTGACACTACCATGGTCATGAACATCGACCAGGCCAAGGCGTGTATCCGGCAGCTTGCCGAACACCAGGATTTGTATGCCCGGACAGGCAGTTCGCATGCTGCCATGGTGTTCGATATGGACCTTGCGCCCATGGCCTGGGCGGAAGATGTTGGGCGCCACAACGCCCTGGACAAGGCCATCGGAAAAACATTTATTCAGGGTGATGTTGAACGGGCGCGCCTGGCCGTCATGTCCTCGCGACTCAGTTTCGAACTTGTTCAGAAAGCCGCCCGGGCCGGCCTGGAGATCATGGTCAGCATGTCGCGGCCCACGGCACT
The DNA here is from genome assembly GCA_019313725.1 of Deltaproteobacteria bacterium. GTDB lineage: Bacteria > Desulfobacterota > Desulfobacteria > Desulfobacterales > B30-G6 > JAJDNW01. Next base: position 4,741 of record JAFDAT010000075.1, on the reverse strand, counting down.
GGCCGTGGAATTGGCCGAAAGCCTCAATATGACCCTGGCGTGTCTGGGGAAAAAAAAGGGGTTCATGATCTTTTGCGGTGAGGAGCGCTTTTCAATATCTCTCCTGAAGTAGTTGAATGGATTTTTTTATTGACATGCACTACCACAATGTAACAATATTGATGAATTGGTGGACATTTTACCCTAGGGGTTTATACAGGGTAGCGATGGACTTTCGATAAAATCGGCGACCACCTGTTTCTAATGAAAGGATGGGAGACTCCATGGACAATAAAGAATTTGCCTGGTTCAGAAAAAACCTCCAGAAAACCCAAAAACAGATGGCTCAGTTGCTGGGGACGTCACTAAAAGCCATTCACAGTTACGAGCAGGGGTGGAGAAGAATCCCCCCCGGTGTGGAGCGCCAGATGTTTTTTCTGGTTGCTAACAAGCGTGGTAACAATAAGCCCAAAAAATCCTGTTGGACCATTAAGAACTGCCCGCCCCAGCAGAGAGAGAAGTGCCCTGCCTGGGAATTCCAGAGCGGGAAGATGTGCTGGTTTGTTTCCGGTACGATCTGCAGCGGTGAAGTGCAGGAGAGCTGGGAAGAAAAAATGAAAACGTGCCGTTCGTGCGACGTTTTGAAAGCCGTCATCGATAATCTTGAAAAGGAATAAAAGCACCCATGGAACCCAATAAAATAAAAATCGTCTCCATTGCCACCAGCAGGAAAAAAGGTACCCGCAAGACCACTGTCGATTCAGCCATCATTGTTCGTGACCACGGTTTACAGGATGACGCCCATGCCGGCGACTGGCACAGGCAGGTCAGCCTTCTGGCAATGGAAAGTATCGATAAAGCACGGGGGATGGGACTGGATGTGACCTTCGGGGATTTTGCAGAAAACATCGCCACCTCCGGCCTTGACCTGCCCCACCTGCCTGTGGGAACCCGCATAAAACTGGGTGACACCGTCGTTTTGGAAATCTCACAAATCGGCAAAGAGTGCCATAAGAAGTGCGCCATTTATTACCAGGCCGGCGACTGTATCATGCCCAGAGAAGGTGTGTTTGCAAAGGTAATCGAGGGCGGGACCATTTCCTGTGAGGATGGAATCGAGATATGCGGCCCGACATGCTGATTGACCAATTTTTTAGACGTGGGCAGGAATTTTTAGGGTGTCGTTACCCTATCACTTGCGGCGCCATGACCTGGATCAGTGATTACAAGCTCGTGGGCGATGTGGGTGAAGCCGGTGGTTTCGGATTTCTGGCCGGCGGCAACACCCCGATTGATCTGCTGGAAAAAGAGATCCAGCGTGTGCATGAATATACGGACAAGCCGTTCGGCATCAACCTGATCACGGTATCACCGATCTACAAAGAGCAGCTCAGGCTGGTCTGCGACATGCAATGTGACATCGTCATGTTTGCCGGTTCCATTCCACGCGAGCCTGAAATCAGAAGAGCCCAGGATGCCGGTGCCAAAGTGATCTGTTTTGCCCCGACCGCCCCCCTGGCCCTGAGACTGATCAAAATGGGCGCGGACGCGCTCATGCTGGAAGGGTCCGAAGCCGGCGGCCACATAGGACCGGTTACGCTGATGGTTCTGCTCCAGCAGATTCTATTCGAGGTGGAGGATGTGCCGATCTTCGCAGCCGGCGGTATCGCCACCGGCCGGATGATGGCCCATCTGTTGATGATGGGGGCTGCTGGTATTCAGATGGGAACGCGTTTCGTGATGTCCGACGAATGCAAAGCCCACCCCGATTTCAAGGAAACTTTCCGCAAGGCCAAGGCACGCGATGCCGTTGCCACCCCGCAGTTTGACAGCCGCCTGCCGGTTATCCCGGTTCGAGCTCTTAAAAACAAAGGCACGGACGAATTCGGCAAACTGCAGCTCAGCATCATGCAGAAACTGAAAGACAAGAGCATCGATACCCGGCAGGCCCAGTATGAAGTCGAACACTTCTGGGCCGGAGCGCTACGGGATGCCGCCATCGACGGCGATGTTGTGCAAGGATCGTTAATGGCCGGACAATCAGTGGGCCTGGCCGATAAAATCATGCCCATCTGCGGCATCATGGAGGAACTGGTCAATGATGCCGAAGCTGAACTTCAACGGCTGAAGGATACATTGAACAAGTAGACCGGATGGATTGTTTGCGCAAACCAGTCTGACAGACAATCCACGATTCGCCCGCTTAATATGTCGAGGACCCGACCCGACCCCCAAAAATATTGATAAAAGGCGGTCGACGGCCCACCAGCGACTCCAGCAGAATCAGTTCATCGTCGGTGTGGTTGATGACCGGCGCCTCAACCAGCATCACATCCACCCCTTTGCCGTAAACCCAGCGGGGCTTGTCGTGGTAACGGGTTTTCACGCGCTCCCTGACATTACGGTTAAACCTAGACCTAATTTCAACGGTGCCGTAGCATGTGCAGACATAAGAACGTGCTGCTTCCGACTCAACGTAGAGCGCCGTCCCCCGAATGCCGATAACCGCCGTGCTGGTCTCGATGCGTCGTTTCCCTTTGCCGAAAACGGAAAGCAGGCTGCCATGGAGCATGGTCAGGATGAGTACCATTTTTCCCGTGTTTTCATCGTCGACTGCAGCCGTCAGTTCTACACGTGAATTCTCCCGGACCATGTAGGCCGAACGCTGCATCACAAAAACAGCATACCCATCCTCTCCGGTGGTGACGACATCGCCGACGTTGACCAGCGTCCCGACTTCTGCACGTGTACCGTTGACCTGGACATCGCCTTCGATTGTCTGCATCCCCTGGGGGTAATCCTTTTTACCCATGGCCAGTGAATCACGCAGCCAGGTGGGCACCATCGAGGGTCCCATGACGCTTCCGGCCAGCATCCACAGCAGCAATCTTCGGCGCCTTTTATTCATACGTTAATCTTTTCAGGCATGGCCGAGGTGGCACCGTCCATCCTTGACCCGGATGGTCCGGTCCGTGTATTGGCATAACGCCTCGTTATGGGTAACCATGATCACGGTCTGCCCTTCGTTGTTAAGTTGCTTCAGCAGGGAAATTACCTCGCTTGCGGTGCTGCTGTCAAGATTGCCGGTGGGCTCATCCGCCAGCAGTATAGGCGGCCCGTTCACAATGGCTCTTGCAATGGCGACCCTTTCCTGTTCGCCACCGGAGAGCTGGTCCGGCAGGCGGTCTATTTTATCGCTGAGCCCCACCCTGTCCAGTACACTTTCGGCCATCTCGTCCTGCCGACTGGATTGCACACCGGAAATAGACAGGGGGATCTTCACGTTTTCAATCGTTGTCAAATAGGGGATCAGCTGGAAGGATTGGAAAATAAAGCCCATGTATTCGCTTCTGAAGTCGGCCCGCTGCTCGCTGGTGAGACCGTAGATGTCCAGGGTGTCGATCACGACGCGTCCCCTGGTGGGCCGGTTCATCCCGCCCATGGACGCCAGGAGCGTGCTTTTACCCGCCCCCGACTGCCCGACGATGCTGACAAATTCACCGTCATCGATCTCAAAATTCATCGCCTGTATGGCACTGACGGTTGTGTCGCCGGCAATGTAATCGCGTCCCAGGTTCTCTATTTCAATCAGGTGTAAAGAATTATCCATTCTATTTGCCTTTGATGCAGTTTTTCTTTTAAGCATTGAGCGCTGACGCTTCACTGCGTGTCACTTGAACCCTTTTTAAAGAGCCCGCAAAGCCGTACTCGGATCCAGTCGACTGGCCTTGATGGCGGGATAAAGGCTGGCCAGCAGGCTCAATGCCACCGCCAGGAGAATGGAGCCTCCCCCGAGGTAGGCGTTGACGCCCGCAAAGGTACCCTTTTGGATGACAAACGGGAGTGCGGCCCAGGCAACACCATTACCGACGAGGAATCCTGTCGCCCCTCCGATCAGGCCGACAGCCATGGCTTCCAGCAAGATTATCTGCATGACATGGCCCTGTCGGAATCCAATGGCCCTGAAGATGCCGATCTCCCGTGTCCTCTCATTCACCGAGCCCATCATGGAGACAAATACGAGCAGGGAACCGATCAGTATGACCAGAATTGCAACGCCGTAACTGAAAGATTTAATCAAATCGATAGACTGCATTTTGGCCATTACCGCCTGCTTCAGGGCTGTAACCTTGGCCTGAGGAAATTTCTCCGCGATCTGCAGCGTGATCTCTGAAATGGGGCAGCCCCGGCAGAAGGCCGAAATTTCAACCAGGGAGACCCGGCCCTCTTTTCCCAGAATTCGCTGTATGGTGTGCAGGTCGCCGATTATGATTTCGTCTTCCTGGCCGCCGGTGGGATGCAGAATGCTGGCGATGTGAAAACCTTGGCCCCCGAGTTCGATAGTGTCACCGATATTCAAGTCAAATGTTTTCGCCACCTCGGAGCCGATGATGAGTTCGTCTGTTTTCCCGCTCGGCATGCCTTCGAACTGCCACCAGGTTTTCATGGCCAGTTCCGCCTCCAGGTCGGCGCCCATGAGCAGAACTTTTTTACCCTGCAGTTCCCACGCACCCAACACCTTGGGTGCCACGATCCCCAGATTCTTACTGTTTTTTATGGAGTGTATCCTGGCTATTTCCGTTTCCAGGAATTCGGTGGTCTGGTAGTTGACCCCGCCCACCGAAATCCCGCCGTAGGCCAGGGAAAGGCCTTCACTGCGCGGCATCATAACAATATTGGCGCCAAAACGATCCAGGCGTTCTTCTATATCCCTGGACATGCTCTCGGTGATGGACACCAACGTGACGATGGTTGCAATTCC
>JAFDAT010000418.1 GCA_019313725.1 Deltaproteobacteria bacterium | reverse complement strand
CAAGTTCCATTAACGCCATGATATACACGGGCCTACTGTCATGATTGCAGAGAAGGGGGCATATATAGGTGTCTTACATGTCCAAAATTAGAAAAATAATAGAACAATGGTTTGAATCCTTTTCACTTTTTCTCTGCCGCTATCGGTGGTGGACGCTGGTGATTATGCTGGGCCTGGTCGGGGGACTGGGCAGTCAATTACCTCAAATCACCTTTGACACCTCGAATGAAAGTTTTCTGCACCATACCGACCCGACCCTGGTGGCTTATAATGAATTTCGACATCAGTTTGGCCGGGATGATCTGATCATCATCGCCATCGAGCCCGAGAATATTTTTGATCAAAAGTTTCTAAAAAAATTAGTGGACTTCCACGAAGACCTGCAGGATCAAGTCCCCTATGTTGAGGATATTACCAGCATGGTCAACGCGCGAAATACGAGAGGAGAGGGGGATGTCCTGATCGTAGAGGACCTACTGGAGCACTGGCCCGGGGATCAGGCAGCCCTCAAATCGTTGCGGGAGCGCGTTATGTCTAACCCCCAGTATATGAATCGGCTGATCTCTGAGGACGGCCGTGTGACCACCCTGGTAATCCAGGCCAATACTTTCTCAAGCAAGGGGGACAGTATTGAGTCCTTGGCCAATTTCGACGGTGGTGGGGGACCCGCGGCAGGTGGCGATATTGTTGACGTCATGGAGGGATTCAAGGAAGAAACAACATCTGTGGATGAAGCGCAGTTTCTCACAGACGCGGAACTCAGTGCCGCAGTCGCCCAGGTCAAGAAAGTGGTGGCCAAATATCAGGCCCCCGACTTTAAACTATACATCGCCGGTGCACCCGTGGTGACAGATACGCTCAAACGCTTCATGATTAAAGATCAGAAACTGTTCATGCGGCTGATCATTTTAACCATCGGTCTATGCCTGTTTTTTATGTTTCGCCGGTTAACCGCTGTGGTCCTTCCTATGATCGTTGTCGGCAGTGCCCTTGTTTCAACGCTTGGCCTCATGGCCATTTTCAAAGTCCCTCTCAAGATGCCCACTGCTGTTTTGCCTTCGTTCATAATGGCCGTCGGTGTGGCGGACTCAATCCATATTCTGACCATTTTTTACCGGCAGCTGACCAGAACCGGTAAAAAGATCGAATCAATCGCCTATGCCATGGGTCATTCAGCCCTGGCCATTGTTTTGACCACCCTAACCACCGCCGCAGGTCTGGCTTCATTCAGCACGTCGAAAGTAGCCCCGATTGCCGAGTTGGGCATCTTTGCCGGCATTGGGGTTCTTCTGGCCTTACTCTTTACCCTGGTCATGCTCCCGGCACTTCTATCTGTGGTGCCAGTGAAAGCCAAGCAATGGAAAACCAGGACCATGCGTGTATCTTATATGGATGAGCTCCTGATTTGGATTAGCAATTTTTCCACCAGTTACCCTAAAAGCATAACCGCGGTCTGTACAATCCTGGTGATCCTCTCTATATTTGGGGCTTTCCAGCTTACCTTTACGCACCATGTCTTAAAATGGCTTCCCGAAACAGCTGATGTGCGGATAGCCACTGAAAAGATCGACACCACACTCAAAGGTAGCGTAGTGATGGAGGTAGTCGTTGATACCGGGCGGGTGAATGGGCTGTTTGATATCGACATCCTCAATAACCTGGAGAGCCTGGCCCGGGAAATCGAAAAAATAAAGCAGGAGGATCTTTTCGTGGGAAAAGCAACCTCAGTTGCAGACATCCTCAAAGAGATCCACCGGGCCCTGAATGAGAATCGCCCGGAATATTATGTGATTCCCCAGGACCCCGCGCTTATTCCCCAGGAGTTCCTCCTTTTTGAGAACAGCGGTTCCGACGATCTGGAAGACGTCGTAGACTCTCAATTCCAGACAGCCCGTTTCACGATCAAGGTTCCTTGGCTGGATGCCGTTAAGTATGTGGCCCTGCTAGAAGATCTGGGTGACCGATTTGGCCGGTCTTTTGGGGATAAAGCCCAGGTCACCATGACCGGCATGATGACTATTTTATTCTCGACGGTGGTTTCGGCCATCTACAGCGCGGCTGAAAGTTATACCATCGCTGGGGTAGTTATTACGGTGATGGTCATTCTGCTCATAGGAAGCATTAGAATAGGGCTGCTGGCCATGCTCCCAAACCTGTTGGCCATTTCGATCGTAATGGGCCTGATGGCAGTCTTTAATTTTCCCTTTGACCTTTTCACTATGCTCATCGGCAGCATTGCCATCGGCCTGGCCGTGGATAACACGATCCATTTTATGCACAACTTTCGACGCTATTTTGCAGAGGCGGGTGACGTTCCTCGTGCTGTCCGTGAGACGTTGCTCACAACTGGCCGAGCTTTATTTGTCACTACTGTGGTCCTGTCCTTAGGGTTTTTCATCTACATGTTTGCCACGATGAATAATCTATTTTACTTCGGCCTTTTGACAGGGCTCACCATAATTTTGGCCCTGGTTGCCAACTTTTTTTTGGCACCGGCGCTCATGGCACTGATACACAGGCCCACGCATCTTGCATAAACAACATGGCAAAGCACAGATAATGAGTTGTTATTAATTTTTTAATCACAGCGATAACTGCAATATTTACAATATGTTATTGCATATCAGCGTGGTATTTTTGCAAAGATCTTACTTTTGGCGCACCATTGCGGCGGGCTGCGATGCCTTTGGCTGCCGCTACAGCCGCTGCCGTCGTCGTAATGTAGGGCACTTTATGTTTGATGGCGGCTCTGCGTATATTTGAACTGTCCTGGGCACTCTTGCGGCCGCTCGGGGTATTTACCAGAAGATCTATGGTCTTGTTCTTGATTGCATCCACAAGGTCCGGTCTTCCATACCCCAGTTTGCGCAAGGGCGTGTTTTCAATGCCGCGTTCTTCTAAATAATAGTGAGTACCTTCGGTTGTCATTATATTGAAACCCAGTTCCTTAAAAAGCCTGACAGCTTCCAATGCCGCACTTTTATCTCGATCTGCCACGGTAAAAAGTACGGAACCTTTTAAGGGCAGTGGGCTCTGGGTAGCTTCCTGGGCTTTGAAAAATGAACGGCCATAGGAATGGGAAATGCCTAAAACTTCGCCGGTAGATCTCATTTCCGGTCCCAGAAGTGGATCAACCTCAGGAAACATGTTGAAGGGGAAAACCGCCTCTTTGATGCCGTAAT